>JAXDHK010000115.1:0-8503 GCA_034664545.1 Solirubrobacteraceae bacterium | reverse complement strand
AGGGCGCCACCATCAATCCGGCCCGGGTGATGGCCCAGTTCTCCGAGGACCATCCCACGCTCGGAAGCTCGATGGCCCGGGACATCGCCGCCGGACGCGAGCCCGAGCTCGACGCGATCGCCGGGGCCGTCCTGCGCGCCGCCGATCGCCAGGACCTCGCCGCGCCCGCGACCCAGGGCCTGGTCGAGGAGATCGTCCGCCGGGCGGGCGTCGCTGCGCCCCGGCGCCTCACCTGACCCGGGAGCGGCCTCCCCCCGCACCCGGCCGGCCGTCCGGCCGACATGATTAGCTACACTAATTAGATGGTCGAATCAATTATCGAGGAGCGCCGGGACTTGCGGGGGGCGGCCGAGCCCGAACCCGTCGAGCTCGCCGCCCGTCTGCGCGTCGTCCTCCTGCGGACCTCCCGGCGCCTGCGCCACCGGGGCGACACCGGCCTCTCTCCGTCACTGACCAACGCGTTGATCGCGGTCGCCCGCCGGGGGCCGCTGACCCCGAGCGAGCTGGCCGACGGCGAGCAGGTCAAGCGCCCGACGGCCACCCGCCTGATCGCCTGCCTCGAGCAGGCCGGCCTGGTCAGCCGGAATCCCGACCCCGACGACGGGCGCTCCTACCGGGTGGGGGTCACCCCCCGGGGGGCGAGCCTCCTGGCCTCGGTCGCCGGCTGCAACGACGCCTATCTCGCCCGAGGGCTCGGAGGCTTCGAGCCCGAGGAGCTGGCCACGCTCGCGCGCGCCGCCGACCTGCTCGAGCGGCTGCTCGAGGAGGACCCGGCATGAGCTCGGGTCACGGCGGGGGATACGGCGGGGAGCCGGGTGGCGGGGGCGGCGGCGGGGGCCGGCGGGGGCGGGGCGCCGTCGATCCGAACGCGGAGCCGCCCCGGCCGGTGACCCCGGCCGTCCGCCGGCGCATCTTCGGCCTCTTCGCCCCCTACCGGCGCCGGCTGGCCGCGGTGATCGGGCTGATCGTCGTCTCGGCCGGCCTCGGGGCCCTCTCGCCCTTCCTCCTGCGGGCCGTGCTCGACCAGGCCTACCCCCACCACGACACGACGCTCCTGACCGCGCTCGTGCTCGGGATGATCGCCATCGCCGTGGTCTCCGGGGCGCTCGGGGTGGCCCAGACCTGGCTGTCGAACCTGGTCGGCCAGCGGGTGATGCACGACCTGCGCACGACGGTCTACCGCCACCTCCAGCGGATGTCGCTCGCCTTCTTCACCCGGACCCGGACCGGGGAGGTCCAGTCGCGGATCGCCAACGACATCGGGGGGATCGACAACGTCGTGACGAGCACGGCCACGTCGATCGCCTCGAACATGACCACGGTCGTCGCGACGATCGTGGCCATGGTGCTCCTCGACTGGCGCCTCGCCGCCTTCTCGCTGATCCTCCTGCCCTTCTTCGTCTGGCTCACCCGGCGCGTCGGCGAGGAGCGCCGGCGGATCGCCACCAAGCGCCAGGGGCGAATGGCCGACCTCTCGTCGCTGGTCGAGGAGTCGCTGTCGGTGTCGGGCATGCTCCTCGGCAAGACGATGGGGCGCTCCGAGGATCTCGGCCGGCGGTTCTCCGGCGAGTCCGAGCAGCTCGCCGAGCTCGAGGTCCGCTCCCGGATGACCGGTCGCTGGCGGATGGCCACCGTCCAGATGACCTTCGCGATCATGCCGGCCACCGTCTACTGGTTCGCCGGGGCCAGCGGCGGGGCGATCAGCGTCGGGACGCTCGTCGCCTTCACCACGCTCCAGACCCGCCTGCTCTTCCCGATCGGGCAGCTCCTCTCGGTCGGAGTCGACATCCAGACCTCGCTCGCCCTGTTCGACCGGATCTTCGAGTACCTCGACCTCCCGGTCGACATCGCCGAAGCCGAGTCGCCGGTCGAGCTCCGCCCCGACGAGGTCCTCGGCGAGGTGCGCCTGCGCGACGTGGGCTTCCGCTATGCCCCCGATGGCCCGTGGACCCTCGACGGCATCGACCTCGTCGTCCCGGCCGGGACGCGGACCGCCGTGGTCGGGGAGACCGGCTCGGGGAAGACCACCCTCGGCTACCTCATCGCTCGCCTGTACGAGCCCGAACGGGGCAGCGTCACGATCGACGGGGTCGACGTCCGCGACGCCAGCCTGACCTCCCTGGCGGCGACCGTCGGCGTCGTCTCCCAGGAGACCTACCTCTTCCACGCGACGGTGCGCGAGAACCTCCGGTTCGCCCGGCCCGAGGCGACCGACGAGGAGGTCGAGGCCGCCGCCCGGGTCGCGGCCATCCACGAGATGATCGCCGGGCTGTCCGAGGGCTACGACACGGTGGTCGGCGAGCGGGGCTACCGGTTCTCGGGCGGTGAGAAGCAGCGGATCGCGATCGCCCGGACCGTCCTGCGCAACCCGCCGGTGCTCGTCCTCGACGAGGCGACCAGCGCCCTCGACACCCAGACCGAGCGGGCGGTCCAGGAGGCGCTCGACCGCCTCTCCCGGGACCGGACGACGATCACCATCGCCCATCGCCTCTCGACCGTCCGCGACGCCGACCAGATCGTCGTGCTCGACGGAGGCCGGATCGTCGAGCGCGGGACCCACGACGAGCTGCTCGAGCGGGGCGGCCACTACGCCGCGCTCGTCGCCCGGGACGGGGCCGTGATCGCCTCGGGGGACGCCGACCGCTGACCCGCCCCCGCCCCCGAGGCCCCGGCGGGCGCTTGTGCCCGAGCACCGGCCGCGGTATCGTCCTGGGGAGGTACGCAGTGACCATTGGGAATCGAGTCCGGAGACCGACATGCGCCACAACATGAGATCAGCGCTCCTGTTCGCCGTCGCCGTCGCGGCCGGGTTCCTCCTGTCCGGACCGGGGCTCGCCTCGGCGGCGGGGTTCGTCAACTACGGTGGGGCGGCGACCGCCCAGTACACCGCCGGGGCTCCGGGCGTCGCCGCCGCCGGTGGTTCGAGCGGGGTCGTGTCGGGCACCCAGGCCGCCGGGGCCGCGGTCACCACCACCAGCGACGAGCTGCCCTTCACCGGGCTCAACGTCTCGACGATCCTCGTCCTCGGCCTCGCCCTGTTCGCCCTCGGCGCCGGCCTGCGGGTCTACGAGCGCAGCGCCCGCCGCAGCTAGCCGACCGGCCTCGGGCGGGGGCGGCTCTCGCTCAACATAGGACGACCCCCCGGCGCGGGTCCGAACCGGCGCGGCAGAACCCGGGGGCCGGGGTCGGCGGGAGCAGCGGGTTGAGCGCGAGCGCCGCCCGCATCTGCGCCCGGGCGCGGGCCCGCCGGCCGAGGCCGAGGAGGGTCGACGCCCAGTCGCGGCGGAGCGTCCAGTCGCTCGGGCTCCGCAGGACGGCCTGGGCGAATGCGGCGTCGGCCCCCCGGAGGTCGTGCGCCGCCCGATCGGCATAGGCGACGACGGCAGCGGCCCGACCGGCGGCCGGGGCGCTGCGGATCGTGGCGGCGACGGCTGCCGCCCGGGCGTAGCGGCCCTGGAGGCCGAGCTCGTTGGCGTCTCGGAGGCGGGCCTCGCCCCGGTAGGCCGAGAAGAGGTAGACGGCGCCGAGGAGGGCGGCGAGTCCCAGGAGCCCGGCCTGCACCCGGGGGCCCGGGACCGGCCGTCGCGCGGTTCCGGCCGTCCGGGCGTCCCCGCCTCGCCGCGGGCGCGACCGACGCGACCTGTCCGGGGGCGACATCGCGGCGAGGATAACAACGCGCCGGACGCGCACGGCCCGGCGCGGTGGGATGATCACCCGCGTGTCGACCGGGAAGACGGGTGGGGGCCGAGTCGAGCTCGCCCGAGCCTGGCCGTCGTGGCTGGCCGGAATCGTGGCCCTCGGACTGCTCGTCCGGATGGCCTGGGACGGGGGTGGGTACTTCCCCCCGAGCTACCTGAGCGCCGGAGCGATCGCCCTGCTCGTCCTGTTCGGCATCCTCGTCGTGCGCCCCCCCCACTATCCGCTCAGCCTTCCGGCCCTCGTCGGACTCGCCGGGCTGGCCGGCCTCACCGGCTGGACCGCGCTCTCGAGCGGCTGGAGTCCGTCGGCGGACGGGGCGCTCGAGGCCGCCCAGCGGGATCTCGCCTACCTGGGCCTGTTCGGGCTCGCCCTCGTCGCCGCCGGCTCGGGGCGCCACACCCGGGCGCTGGTGTGGGGCGTCCTGCTCGCCATCACCGTCGTCTGTGCGGCCGGCCTGATCAGCCGCCTCTATCCCGACGTGCTCTCCGTCCCCGCCGCCCAGCGGTTCCCCGGCTACCGGCTGGCCTATCCGGTGGGGTACTGGAACGCGTTCGGCACCCTGAGCGGCATGGGGCTCGTCCTGGCCCTCGGGCTCGGGGCCGACCCGGCGGCCCGGGCCCTCGTCCGCGGCCTGTGCGCCGGGCTGGCGGTGGTCTTCGTCGTCGCGCTCTACCTGAGCCTCTCGCGCGGCGCCTGGCTCGGCGTGATCGTCGGGCTGGTCGTCCTGCTCGCCCTGAGCGACCGCCGCGTCAGCCTCCTCTCGACGGCCGGGCTGGTCGCCCTGGTCGGGGGCGCCGCCCTCCTGCGCCTGCGCCACTACCCGGCGCTCACGACCGACCCTCGGCTCGGCGCCGGCCAGCTCTCGGAGGGGGCGGCCTACGGCCGTCAGCTGATCGGGCTCCTGCTCGTCGCGGTGGCCGCGAACCTGATCAACGCGGCCGGGGCGGCGCCCCTGCGGGAGCGGATCCCCCACCTCGCGCCCCGCCTCAAGCTCCGCCTCGCCGCGGTCGCGGGGCTCGTCCTGATCGCGCTGGCGATCGCCCGGGCGGGGGCCGTCGGCGGCTTCGTCGACCGCCAGTGGACCGACTTCCTGCGGCCCTCGAGCACCCAGACGGGAACCGGTCGCCTGCTGAACGCGAAGGGCTCCCGCTCGGACGTCTACCGGGTCGCCCTCGGCGGCTTCGCCGCGCATCCGCTGATCGGCGACGGGGCCGGGAGCTTCGCGATCAGGTGGATTCGCGAGCGTCGGGTCGACGAGACGCTCCAGAACGCCCACTCGCTCGAGCTCGAGACGCTCGACGAGCTCGGGCTCGTCGGCGCCCTCCTCCTCGCCGTGTTCCTCGGCTCGATCCTCGCCGCCGGCGTCCGCTCGCGGGTTCGCGCCGGCGCCCTCGACGCCACCCGGACGGCCGCGGTGACCGGCGCCGTCGCCGTCTGGTTGCTTGACAGCGCCGTCGACTGGGACTGGCAGATGAGCGCCGTGACCGGTCTCGCGCTCGTCCTCGCGGCCGCGCTCTATCCGCACGGCCGCTGGCGGCGGCGGCTCGGCGGCGCGCGCGGGAGCGGCGACGCCATCGGCCTGTCAACCTGTGTCGGGGAGGAGACCTCGGCAGCGGGTCGCGCGGCACCGACGCTGTAGCCGCCCCGGTCCGCCTACGCCCAACCATGGATCCGGACAATGCCCGATAGCGCTTCCTTCATCCGGCCGCTCCTGAGCGTCCTGAGCGTCCGGCGCTGGGTGATCCTCCAGGCGGTGATCCTCCTGCCCCTGGTCGCCGTCGGCCTGTCGCTGACCCAGCCGGCCAAGTATCAGGCGTCGTCGAAGGTCCTCATCACCCGGACCAATCTCGGCTCGGTGCTGACCGGGACGCAGGACCCGGCGGCCCAGGAGTTCGACTTCAACCGCGTGGTCCAGACCCAGGCCCAACTCGCCCGGACCCCACGGGTCGCCCAGCGGACCCTGGCCGACGCCACGGCCTCGGGCCGAACGCTCGACCAGTTCCTGGCCCAGTCGACGGTCACCACCGACCCGAACACCGACATCCTGACCCTGCAGGTGACCGACGGCAGCAAGGAGCGGGCGACCACGCTGGCCGCGGCCTACGCCCGTGAGTTCGTCGCCTACTCGCAGGGCCTGACCCAGAACCAGCTCCTCGCCCGCCGGACCAGCCTCAACCGGGAGCTCGGGCAGATCCGCCACGACTCCGCCCGGGCGGCCCAGATCCGGGCGACCATCGGGCGGATCCAGAGCCTCCTGTCGCTCGGGAACTCGTCGATCTCGGTGGTCGAGACCGCCCGGGGCGCCGTGCAGACGCAGCCGATGCCGGTCCGCAACGGGATCATCGGCGGCGTGCTCGGCCTCGTCCTGGGCGTGAGCCTGGCCTTCCTCCTCGACCTGCTCGACACGCGCGTGCGCACGAGCACCGAGATCGAGGAGCGCCTGGGGCTGTCCCTCCTCGGGCGCCTTCCGGCGCCGCCCAAGCAGCTGCGCCAGCACGACCGCCTCGCCCTGCTGGTCGACCCGGCTGGAGCCGCGGCCGAGGGCTTCCGCGTCCTGCGCACCAACCTCGGCTTCGCCGACATCGACCACCAGGCCCGGTCGATCCTCGTGACCAGCGCCGTCGAGTCGGAGGGCAAGTCGACGACGGCGGCGAACCTCGCCATCGCGCTCGCCCTGGCCGGCCGCCACGTCGTGCTCGCCGATCTCGACCTTCGCCGGCCCTACCTCGGGCGCTTCTTCGACCTGCCGAGCGAACCCGGCGCCACGAGCGTCGTGCTCGGGAAGACCGGCCTGGACGGCGCCCTGCACACGATCGCCATCCCCGGCCTCGGGGCCGGCGCGCCCGCGGCGACCAACGGGGCCGGCCCGGCGACCCCGCCCCCGGCGTCCGCCCTCGGCACCGGTCGCCTGGAGGTCCTGACCACGGGCGAGCTGCCGCCGAACGTCGGCGAGTTCCTCACCACGCAGGCGATGCTCGGCCTGATCGCGCAGCTGCGCGCCCGCGGGGACGTGCTGCTCCTGGACACCCCGCCCCTGCTCCAGGTCGGCGACACGATGGCGCTGACCGAGCACGCCGACGCCGTGCTCCTCATCGCGCGCCTCGGCATCGTCCGGCGGCCGATGCTCGACGAGGTCAAGCGGCTCCTCGCCACCTCCCCGAGCCGGGTCCTGGGCGTCGTGGTGACCGACGCGGCGATCGAACCGGGCGGCGGGTACGGGTACTACTACTCCTACACCGAGGGCTCCCCGAAGCAGAAGTCCCGGACCACGGCCTGACCGCTCGGGTCAGGAGCCCTTGAGCAGGGCGGGGAGCGTCAGCAGCACGATCTTCAGATCGAGCCGCAGCGACCAGTGCTCGATGTAGAAGTTGTCGAACTCGACGCGTTCGGCCAGCGGCGTCTGTCCCCGGTGCCCGTTCACCTGCGCCCAGCCGGTGATCCCGGACCGGACGCGATGGCGGTCGTGGTAGTGCTCGAAGCGCTCGCGGAAGAGCTCGGCGAACTCGGGTCGCTCGGGCCGGGGACCGACGAGGCTCATCTCCCCGCGGATCACGTTGAACAGCTGGGGGAGCTCGTCGAGCGAGGTCCGGCGCAGGAGTCGACCGACGCGGGTCCGCCGGTCGGTGCCCTCGACGCCCCCCGGGGCGAGGCCGGCAAGTACGACGAACTCGTCGTCGGCCGGGTCGCCGGCGACCATCGTGCGGAACTTGAGCAGATCGAACTCCCGGCCGTCCCGGCCGATGCGGCGTTGACGGAACAGCACCGGGCCGGGGGACGAGAGCCGCACGGCCAGGGCGATCACCACCATCGGCGCGAGCAGGACCGCCAGCAGGAGCGCGGCCACGACCCGGTCGATCATGTACTTGATCGCGAAGCGCCAGCCGTCCGGGTCGATCGCCCGGAGGTTGAGCAGGGGCAGCGTGCCGAGGTACTCGAACTGCGTCTGATGGTTGATCGATCCCGAGAGCCGCGGAAGCACCATGGTCTCGAGATGGAGGCGGTCGCAGTCTCGGATCAGCGCCAGCAGCTCGCGGTGGGTGGCCGCCGGGAAGGCGATGATCACGTGCTCGACGGCGTGGGTCGCCGCCACCAGGTCGATGTCCCGGAGCGTGCCGAGCACCGGCGGCCCTCCCGGGGCCGGCCGAGCCGAGCTCTCGTCGAGGAACCCGATCGGGCACAGGCCGTATTCCGGGTGGGAGACCAGCCGCCGGACGATGTCGCTCCCGGTCTCGTCGGCCCCGACGACCAGCGTCGGGCTGTCGACCAGGTGGCGCTTTCGGGCCAGGTACTGCGCGACGGTGAGCACCAACCCGACCGCGGTGACGCCCACCAGGGACGCAAGCCACGCGGTGATGACCAGCGGTCCGCTCTGGGAGTCGGTGCCGTAGACCAGCGAGGTCAGCACGAAGACGGACATCGCTCCGATCGAGATCGCCCCGAAGCCACCGGCGATGTTGTCGATGGCGATGTCGCGCAGTCGCTGGCGGTAGCGGCCCCGGGAGTAGAGGAGTGCCAGCGCGAGCGGGGGGAACAGCCCGAGCAGCGGGACGTCGGGATCGGGCGGGCCGAGCCGGAAGGCGAGCAGCAGCGCCAGCACGAGCATCACCGTGTCGGCGACGAACCGGGCCGCCAGCCAGGTCGAGCCCTCGAGCAGGCGCTTGAGCCCGCGGTGGGCGTGCGGGACCGTCGCCTCCGGGATGCGCTCGGGAGGCGCGTCCACGAAGACGAACTCGTCCAGCCCCGATGACCTCTTGTCTTCCCGCATCTCCGATCGCTTCCGCCCGCGCGCGGCGGAGGATGCGGA
>JAXDHK010000114.1:0-6931 GCA_034664545.1 Solirubrobacteraceae bacterium | reverse complement strand
CGCCGCTCGATCACCGGGAGGGCCGCCGCCGCCCCCAGCTCCTTGAACGCCGTCTCGTTGAACGCGTAGAAGTCCGGGGTCGGGAGCCCCCCGTCGAGCATCACGTGCTTGGCCAGGACCTTGTCGGCGCACCGGATGCACGCCGACACCCCCGACGCCGTGTAGGGGATGCCCATGATCTCCAGCAGCTCCTGGACCGTCCCGTCCTCCCCGTCCCGGCCGTGGAGGGCGACGAACGCCACCTCCGGCCCCGCCGCCTCGAGCTGGTCGATCAGGTCGTGGCCCACGTCGATCGGGGTCGTCTCGTGGCCCAGGCGCTCGAGCGCGTCCTCGACCCGCGCCCCCGACTTCAGCGAGACCTGGCGCTCCAGCGACCGCCCGCCCTTGAGCACGGCGACCCGCGTCACCGGCCCCGCCCGCTCACTGGCGCCGCCGCGCCTCCCGGCCGCCCCCGGTCCGCCGGGGCAGCTCGAGCACGTCGGCCAGCTCGGCGTCGATCGTCGGCTCCCCGCCTGCGTCCCCGTCCCCGTTCCCGCCCCCGAGTCCGCCGGCCTCGCCGGGCCCCCCCGCGCCGCCGGGCGCCACCTCGCCGGCCCGGGGCCGAACAACGCGGCCGACCGGGGCCGCCGGTGCCTGGCGTGAACCCGACACCGCTCCGAACAATGCCACCTGAGCCGACACCGTCTGACCGATGCGGCGGACCCCCTCGCGGATCTCCTCCTCCGTCACGCCCGAGAAGTTCAGGCGCATCGACGACCGGCCCCGGCCGTCGACGAACGCCGCCTCGCCCGGGACGAACGCCACCTTCTCGTCGAGGGCGAGGGCCAGGAGGTCGGTCGTGTCGATGTAGGACGGGAGCGTCGCCCAGATGAAGAGCCCGCCCGCGGGGTGGGTCCAGGTGGCCTCCGCCGGGAAGTGCTCGGACAGGGCGTCGAGCATCACGTCCCGCCGGCGCCGGTAGAGCTCGCGCAGGCCGGCGATCTGCTCGAGCCACCCCCCGGCCTCGAAGTAGGCGGCCACGAAGTGCTGGGACAGCGACGACGAGCACAGGTCGGCCGCCTGCTTGCCGAGGTTCAGCTTGGCCAGCACCGGGCGCGGGGCCGCCGCCCACCCGACCCGGATCCCGGGCGAGAGGATCTTCGAGAACGTCCCCAGGTAGATGACGAGGTCCCCCCCGTCGAGCGACCTGATCGTCGGCAGCGACTCCCCCTCGTAGCGGAGGAGGCCGTAGGGGTTGTCCTCGAGCACGAGGAGCTCCTCCCGCCGGGCGATCTCGACCAGCCGGCGGCGGCGCTCGAGCGACATCGTCACCCCGGCCGGGTTCTGGAAGGTCGGGATCGTGTAGATGAACTTCGGCCGGCGGCCCTCCACGGCCAGGCCGGCCAGGACCCGCTCGAGGCCGTCGATCTGCATCCCGTCGGCGTCCATCTCGACCTGGATGACCTCGGCCTCGTAGGAGCAGAAGGTCGGGACCGCCCCCGGGTAGGTCGGGGCCTCGGCGACGATCACGTCGCCCGGGTCGATGAACGCCTTGCAGACCAGGTCGATCACCTGCTGGCCCCCGGTCGTGATCAGGAGGTCGTCCCGGCCGACGCTCATCCCCTCGGCGGCCATCACGTCGATCACGCAGTCCTTGGCCGCCGTCGCCCCCTCGGTCGGCCCGTACTGGAGCGCCCGGGCGGTCGCCCCGTCGGCGATCGTCCCCATCACCGCGGTGAACAGGCTCGGCGGGAAGGTCGACGTGTCGGGGAGGCCCCCGGCCAGGGAGATCACGTCCGGGCGCTCGGTGATCGCCATCAGGTCGCGCATGACCGACGAGCGCATCACCCGGGTTCGGTCGGCGAAGAGGCCGGCGTACCGCTCGAGCTCGTGCGAGGCCGGACGCTGCGGGGGGCGTCCCCCGGGTCCGCCGGTCATCGCCCGAAGCCCGCCGCGCCCGGCGGCGACCACGTCGGGGGGTCGGTTATCGTCATGCCCTTGAACCGTACCGAACCATGAACACGCTCCACCTGATCCTCTACATCGGCGAGGGAGCCGGGCTCGCGGCCGCGGCCGGCCTGCGGCCGTTCCTCCCCGGTGTCCTCGCCGGGATCCTCGCCTACGAGAACGTCGTCCTCGACTTCACCCACACCGACTACTCGTTCCTCGAGGCCCCGGCCTTCCTCCTCGCCCTCGTCGGCGTCCTCGCCGCCGCCCTCGTCGCCCAGCGGATGCTCGGGTCCGAGCGCTTCGAGACCGGCCCGCTCGGGGCCGCGGTCGCCGGGGCCGGGATCGGCCTCGGGGCGCTCCTCTTCGCCGCCGTCCTCGCCCAGCATCACCGCAGCCCCTGGGCCGGGCTCGTCGGCGGCCTCCTCTGCGCGACCCTCGCCCAGCTCGCCGCCCGGGGGCTCCTCGCCCGGACCCGGGCCCGCCTGGCCGCCGGGGAGGCCCGGGACGCCCTGACCGTCTACGTCGACGGGGTCTCCCTCGTCCTGGCCGCGATCGGCGTCTTCCTCGGGCCGGCGTCGTTCATCGCCCTCGCGTTCTTCGCCCGGCTCCTCCTCGGCGCCCGCCGCCGGGCGGGCGAGAAATACGCCGGGCTGCGCATTCTCAAGTGAACCGGCTCCCCGGGTGACCCCCAAGAAGCTCGTCCTCGCCGTCGTCGACGGGGCCAAGCCGGCGATGCTCGACCGGGCCGTGGCCGAGGGGCGGGCCCCGATCATCGCCGAGCTGATCGACCGGGGGTCCTACGTCCGCGACACCGTCGCCGTCTTCCCCTCGGTGACCCCGGTCTGCGCCTCGTCGATCGCCACCGGCGTGGCCCAGGACCGCCACCTGATCCCCTCGATGAACTGGTACCACCGGGGGGAGGCCCGGTACGTCGAGTACGGGTCGAGCCTCCGCGCCTCCTGGAAGGCCGGCTTCGCCCGCCAGCTGACCGACCTGATCTACAACATGAACCGGGCCCACCTCGCCCCCGACGTCCCGACCATCTTCGAGTCGCTCGACGACGAGGATCTCCGGACCGCCTGCACGACCTACCTCATCTACCGGGGCCGCCACCGCCACGAGCCCTCGCTCGACACCGCGATGACCCGGTTCGCCTCGCGCGTCCTGATGAAGCACCCGGTGATGGGGGCCCGCGAGCTCTTCTACGCCGACATCTTCGCCAGCCGGGAGACCGACTGCCGGGGCCAGCTCGGCATGCCCGGCGTCCGCGACCAGCACTCGGGCTGCGTCGGCGAGTACCTCGTCCGCCACGACCTGTTCGACTTCCTCCTCTTCTCCCTCCCCGACAACGACGCCCACTCCCACAAGTTCGGCCCCCACGCCCAGGTCGACTCGATCGCCCTGGCCGACCGCCAGCTCGCGCGCCTGGCCCTGGCGGCCGGCGGCCGGGACGCGTTCTTCGACACCCACGCCGTGATCGTCGTGGCCGACCACTCCCACGGGGCCGTCGAGCGGTCGATCCCCCTGGCCGACGAGTTCTCCGACTTCGCCGTCCTGCGCCCCGCCGACCCCCGGGCCGACGAGGCCGAGATCGCCCTCTGCCCGGCCCAGCGCTCGGCGATGATCTACCTCCTGGGCACCGAGCGCTCCCTCCGCCGGGAGATCATCCGCCGGGCCCGCTCGATCCCCGGGGTCGACCTCGTCATGTGGCGCGAGGACTCCTCCCGGGGCCCCCGGGCCGTGCTCGCCGGCGAGCGCGGGGAGCTCCGCTTCTCCCCCGGCGGGGAGCTCGCCGATCCCCGGGGCCGGCGGTGGCGGGTCCGGGGAGACCTCGACACGATCGGCGCCCACCGCGACGCCGGGGTCCTCCGCAGCGAGCACTACCCCGACGCCCTCGGGCGGGTCTGGGACGCCCTGGCCTGCCCGACCTCGGGCGAGATCCTCTTCTCGGCCGCCCCGGCCTACGAGTTCTGCGACTGGGGCGGGGCCCACCACGTCGGCGGGGGGAGCCACGGCTCGCTCCACGCCTCGGACTCCCTCGCCCCGTTGATCTGCGCCGGGCTCTCCGGCGAGATCCACCGCGAGCAATGGTCGATCAAGGACGTCGCCCCCCTCGTCCGGGCCCACTTCGGGCTCCACCCCGGCGGGGTGCCGGCGGCGGCCGGTGCCGGCGGCGGCCGGGCTCGGCGGCGGGCGGGGTCCGGGGCGCCCGCGTCCCCGGAGCTCGAGGCCGGGGTGCCGGCGGCCGTGGTCGTCGTGGACGCGCTCGACGCGGCGGGCGGGGAGATCGGGTCGGGGAGCGGGGATTGACCCGGGTGGCGCGGGTCCGTCCGATCGGGCGGATCGGGGCCGCCGCCGCCGCCGCGGCGGCCATCCTCGCGCTCGCCCTCTCGCTGGGCCTCGCCTCGGCCGGGCCCGCGGCGGGCGCCGGGACCCCGCCCCTCACCGGGACCGGGGCGGTGACCCGGACTCGGACGGTGACCACCACGGTCCCGGCCAACCCCCTGATCCGCCCGCCCGTGCTCGACCGCCCGCCCCGGGGCCACGTCCGGTCGGCCGACCAGATCCTGGCCATCGCCGCGCGGGTGCCGAAGGTGGCCGCGGCCGCGCGCAGCCATCGGGGCTCCTACCCGGTGGCCTACGAGAAGGGCCTCCTCCAGTGGCAGGTCAGCTACTTCGACCGGGCGGGCAAGGAGATCGCCCAGGTGCTGATCGACGACGCGACGGGCGCGGTCCGGGAGGCGTGGACCGGCTTCCAGGTCGCCTGGTCGATGGCCCGGGGGTACCCGGGGGCGTTCGGGCGGAGGGTCAACGCCCTCTACGTGTGGATCCCGCTGAGCATCCTGTTCGTCGCCCCCTTCTTCGACCGGCGCCGGCCGTGGCGGATCCTCCACCTCGACCTGGTGGTGCTCGCCTCGTTGTCGGTGTCGCTGGCCTTCTTCAACCACGGGGACATCTACCAGTCGGTCCCGCTCGCCTACCCCCCGCTGGTCTACCTCCTCGGGCGGATGCTGTGGATCGGCCTGCGCCGGGGGCCGACCGGCCCGGACCCGCCCGCCCCGCTGCGCCTGGCCGTCCCGGTGACGTGGCTGAGCGTCGGCCTCGTCTTCCTGATCGGCTTTCGGATCGCCCTGAACGTGACCGACTCGAACGTCATCGACGTCGGGTACGCCGGGGTGATCGGGGCCCAGCGGATCACCGACGGCCAGTCGCTCTACGGGGGCTACCCGGCCGACAACCAGCACGGGGACACCTACGGGCCGACCTCCTACGAGGCCTACGTCCCGTTCGTCGCGGCGTTCGGCTTCAGCGGCCGGTGGGACGACCTCCCGGCGGCGCACGCGGCCGCGGTCGTCTTCGACCTCGTGTGCATCGGCCTGCTCCTCCTCGTCGGGCACCTGATCCGGGGCCCGACCATGGGGATCGCGCTGGCCTACGCCTGGGCCGCGTATCCGTTCACCCTGTTCGCCGCCGAGAGCAACACCAACGACTCGCTGGTCGCGGCGCTGATCCTGGCCGCCCTGGCGTGCGCCGCCTCGCCCCCGGCCCGAGGGGCGCTCGCCGCCCTGGCCGGGCTGACCAAGTTCGCCCCGCTCGGGCTCGCCCCGCTCCTGGCCACCCACGGCCTGCGCGAGGAGCCGAGCCGCCGGCGCCGGGTCCGGTCGCTGCTCCTCTTCGGGGCGGCCTTCGCGGCCGTCTCGGTGGTGGCCTTCATCCCGGCGCTGGCCCACGACGACCTGTCGACGATCTACGACCGGACGGTCGCCTACCAGGCCTCGCGGGGGTCGCCGTTCTCGGTCTGGGGCCTCTACGGGGGGCTCGGGTGGGCCCAGGCCGCGGTCCAGATCGCCGCCGTCCTGCTCGCCGTCGGGGTCGCCCTCGTCCCCCGCCGTCCCGACGTGATCGGCCTGGCCGGGCTGGCCGGGGCGGTGGTGATCGCCCTCCAGCTGGGCGTCACCCACTGGTTCTACCTCTACGTCCCGTGGTTCTTCGCCCCGGTGATCGTCGCCCTGCTCGCCCGGGACGGGGCGCCCGGGGGGGTTCGCCGAGACTCGTCCCGACAGGCTATGGTGGCCGCCGGATGAGGGTTCGTTTCTGGGGGGAGCTGTTCTTGGTGGTCGGCCTGGCCTGGCTCGGATCGGCCGGGGCGGGTTCGGCCGGGGCGGCGGTGGTCACGTTCGGGCCGACGGTGCTCGTCCCGGTGAGCGGGGCCGTCTTTCAGGCGGGCGACACGATCGGGCTGGCCCCGGTCGCCGGGGCGCCGGCGGTGACGCTGACCCGGGTCGCCGACGCGGCGTCGCCGGGGCTCGCCCGGGCCCGGACGTCGGGGACCCGGTTCCGGTCGGTCGGCGTGTCGTGGTCGGACGGGGGCGGGGTCGAGAGCCTGTGCCTGGGGAACGTGGTCGTGACGTCGTTCGCCTCGCGCCTGGCGCCGGGCGGGGGGCGGGCGGTCGAGCACGCGACCCTGCTCTTCGGGGCGGCCGCCCGGGGTCCGGGCGGGTCGGCGTGCGGGAAGCTCCCGGCCGGGGGTCCGGTGGCGGTCCGGCTCTACACCGACCCGAAGGGCGGGGGGCTCCACGCCCGGGTCGACTGCCTGATCTCCCGGTGCCGGGGGACCCTGCGGGTCTCGTGCCCGACCGAGGGCTGCCCGGCCGGGGGGCTGGGGGTCGGGGCGTTCGACCTGGGCGCCGGCCAGGAGGCGCTCCTGAGCGTGCGGCTCGGCCACTCGGTGCGGGGCCGGCACCCGCGGATGACGGCGACGACGACCCTGGCCGGGCGTTCGGGGGCGGTCGTCGCGGCGGTCGTGGTCGACCCGCCGGCGCCGGCCGGCCTGCCCAGGCTGACGAGCACGAACCCGGTGCCGGCGCCGGCCGGGGCCCCGGGGTCGGCCGTGCCCGGCGGCCCGGCCGGGACCGGTGGGGGCGGGTCCGGGGGCGGGGGAGCGGCGGGTGGCGGGGGACCGAGTCCGGGCGGGGCGACGACGCCCGGGGGATCCGCGGGG
>JAXDHK010000113.1:0-4013 GCA_034664545.1 Solirubrobacteraceae bacterium | reverse complement strand
GGCGTAGAAGACGATCCCCCCGGCGAGGAACAGCCAGTAGCTGAGGGCGTTCAGCCGGGGGAAGGCCATGTCCCGGGCGCCGAGCATGAGGGGGACGAAGTAGTTGGCCAGTCCGGCCATCATCGGGACGACGAACAGGAAGATCATCGTCGTCCCGTGGAGCGTGAACAGCTGGTTGTAGACCTCGGGGGTGACGAGGTTGTTGTTGGCCACGCCGAGCTGGAGGCGGATCAGGAGGGCCTCGACCCCGCCGAGGAGGAAGAAGGCGAAGGTCGTGACCATGTAGAGGATCCCGATCCGCTTGTGATCGGTGGTCGTGAACCAACTCGTCCAGCCCTCGTCCTCGCGGACCGCGGTATGGGCGACGATCTGGGGGATCGGGGTTGCCGTCGTTGACATGGCTGCTCCTCTAGGGCCGCGGGCCGGTCGGGGACGGGGCGCTCACGGGTTCTGCACCGCGGCGGCGCCGGTCTGCTTGCCGAGATTGCTCCGCGACGCCTGGGCCGCCGTGTCGGCCGCCGCGAGATCCTTCTGGCGCTGGGCCACCCAGGCCTCGAACTCGGGGGGCGAGACGGCGTGGACCACGGCGACCATGTTGGCGTGGAGGCGCCCGCAGAGGAACGCGCACTGGCCGCGGTAGAAGCCGGGCTTGGAGATCTTGAACCACGTGTGGTTGGTATAGCCGGGGACGGCCTGGAACTTCCCGCCGAGCTCGGGGATCCACCAGGAGTGGACGACGTCCTGGGAGGTGATGTCGAGCGTCACGGTCGTGTTGGTCGGGACGACCATCTCCTCGTAGGAGTAGGGCCGATCGAGGCCGTCGGGGTTCTTGCCGCCGGGGTAGGTGTAGCGCCAGACGAACTGCTGGCCGTTGACGAGGATGTTCAGCGACTTCCCGTTCGGGGGGAGGAGCGCCTCGCTCGTGGCGTACGTGGCGTTGCTGGCCAGGCTCAGCCCGTTGGTCCCGGAGTTCGGGGGCGTGCGGATGGCGCCGAGCTTGACGAAGGTGACGACGCTGAGGATCAGGAGGATGACCGCGGCGCCGATCGTCCACCCGATCTCGAGGCTCGTGTTGCCGTGGATCTGGGCGGGAACGGCTCCCTTGCGGGCGCGGAAGCGATAGAGCGCGTAGACGAGGGTCCCCTCGACGCCGACGAAGATGACGAGGGCGACGTAGAGGGTGATCCGGTAGAGGTCGGCGATCTGGTCGGCGTTCGGGGAGCCGCCGGACTGGGGGACGAAGGTTCCGGCCAGGGCCGACGGGGCCGCCGCGAGGGTGACCGCCGCGGCGGCGAGGCCACAGGCGAGCGCGAGCGTGCGGCCGGCGTGGTTGGTGGTCGGGCGGCGCAAGGCGCGGGGATTGTATTCAGGAGCCGGCGAAACGCGCGGGACGCTTCTCCACGAACGCGGCGACGCCCTCGAGGAAGTCGCCGGTCCGGGCCATCTCCTGCTGGATACCCGCCTCGAGCTCGAGCTGAGCGGCGAGATCCCGGTAGAACCAGCGATCGAGCTGGCGCTTGGCGCCGACGTGGCTGCGGGTCGGGCCGGCGGCGAGCCGGGCGGCGAGGGCGGTGACGGCGGCGTCGAAGGCGTCGTCGGGGTGGACGGCGTTGATCAGGCCCCAGGCGAGGGCCCGGTCGGCGGCGACCGGCTCGCCGAGCATCGCCATCTCGGCGGCCCGGGTGATGCCGACCCGGCTGGCCACGAAGGCCGAGGCCCCGCCGTCGGGGACGAGCCCGATGTTGACGAAGGCGAGCATGAAGTAGGCGCTCTGGGCGGCGACGACGAGGTCGCAGGCGAGGGCGAGCGAGAGGCCGATGCCGACCGCCGGGCCGTGGACGGCGGCGAGGACCGGCTTGTCCATGCGCCGGATCCCCTCGATGATGGGGTGGTAGGTGCCGGTCAGGATCCGCCGGACGTCGGGTCGGCCGTCGGGGGCCGGCTCGCGGCGCAGGGCGCCCAGGTCGGCGCCCGAGGAGAACCCCCGGCCGGCGCCGCGGATGACCACCGCCCGGACGGCCGGGTCCCCGGCGACCCGGTCGACGGCGGCGAGGAGGTCGAGGCCGAGCTGCCGGTTCCAGGCGTTGAGCGTCGCCGGGCGGTTGAGCTCGATCGTGGCCGCCCCGTCGTCGAGGCGGAGGTTGACGGTCTCGTAGGCGGGCGGGTCAGCTCCGGCGTCGGGCGGGTCAGCTCCGGCGTCGGGCGGGCGATCCTCGGAGACGGGCGGGTGATCCTCGGGCATCCCGAGGATGCTACGGCGTGGGGTGGCGGTAGCGTTCGGCCTGTGTCGCGCGTGGTCATCGGAATCTGCAGCGCCCTCGAGCGGGCCCAGTGGACGGTCTGGGACCAGCAGGCGGTCATGACCCCGGCGAGCTACGTCGAGGCCGTACACCGGAGCGGGGCCATGGTCCTCCTGCTCCCCCCGGATCCGGCGCTGACCGCCGAGCCCGACGAGGTGCTCGACCTCCTCGACGGCCTGATGCTGGCGGGGGGCTCGGACATCGAGCCGGACGTCTACGGGGCTCCGCGGCATCCGCTGACGGTCGACACGGTCCGCGTGCGCGACGACTTCGAGATCGCGCTGGCCGGCCGGGCCCTCGAGCGGGACATCCCGGTGCTGGGCATCTGCCGGGGCATGCAGGTGCTGAACGTCGTCCGGGGGGGGACCCTGGTCCAGGACCTGCCCGAGCGCTACGGCCACAGCGACCACCGGCGGGTGACCGGGAGCTTCGAGGGCTCCGACCACGAGGTTCGCCTGGCGGCGGGGTCGCTGGCCGCCCGGGCGGCGGGGGAGCTCCGCCACGCGACGAAGTCGCACCACCACCAGGGGGTCGAGCGGGTCGGCGAGGGCTTGGTGGTCACCGGGTGGACCGATCTCGACGACGTGCCCGAGGCGATCGAGGATCCGACCCGGTCCTTCGCGCTGGGGGTCCAGTGGCATCCGGAGGCCGACGACCGGAGCCGGCTGATCGGCGCCCTGGTCGACGCCGCGCGGGCCCGCCGGGCCGGACGCGTCCAAGAGGTCGGCTAGCGCCAGCCGGAGCGCTTGGGCCGGGGTCGGCGAGCCGGAGCGGTCCGCCCCGGCTCATATACTCGCCCGGCCTTGCCCTCGCGCCGCGCCGTCAGGAACTCCGCCGTCCTCGCGGTGCTCGCGGGGTTCTCCCTGCCGATCGTCCGCCGGGCGGTCGGACTCGGGCCGAAGGCGGTCATCGCCGGGGCCGCCGTCGCCCCGATTGCCCTGACCATCGCCGTCCCGCGGTCGCGCCGGCGGGATGTGGCCGTCTGCACGCTGCAGATGTGGGCCTACCTCGCGGCCTACAAGCTCCCGAACGCCGAGGAGCAGGCGCTCGAGGACCGGGTCCGGATCGACTATCCGATCGTGGTCGATCGGCTGCTCGGGTGGGGGCAGCTCCCGAGCGTCCGCCTCCAGCGCGCCCTGGCCGCGGGCCCCCGGTTCCGCGCCTACGACAAGGCGCTGGTCTGGACCCACTGGGTGTGGTTCGCCGTCCCCCACACGACGCTCGTCTACCTGCTCGTCCGCCACCCGAGTCGGTTCCCCCGGGCGGCGGTGCTGACCTACGCGGTGTTCGACGTGGGTGCCGTCTGCTACTGGCTGTTTCCGACCGCCCCGCCGTGGTACGCGGCGGAGCGCGGCCGGATCGACCTCCCGGTCCGCAGGGGCGGCCCCCCGCCGGGGGCGGGCGATGCGCCGCCGGTCATCCGGCGGATGATGGTCGAGTACGGGGAGAGTTTCTGGAAGGAGCGCTGGGGCCCCCTCTACAGTGTCCTTGGAGGCAACCCGGTGGCCGCGATGCCATCGCTTCACTTTGCGACATCCGTGATGGGGGCGACCCTGCTCGCCGAGACGGGGGCGGGAGTCGGCGGGCTGGGGTGGGCCTACGCGCTGGCGCTGGGCTTCGCGCTGGTCTACCTCGGCGAGCACTACGTCGCGGATCTTCTGGCCGGGGCGGTCCTGACCCTCGCCGTGCGCCGGTGCGAGCCCCTGCTCGGGG
>JAXDHK010000112.1:0-4297 GCA_034664545.1 Solirubrobacteraceae bacterium | reverse complement strand
CGTCCACGGGGGATCTCCTCGTCGGCAACGGCGACGACACCGTGACGAGGTTCACGCCCTCCGGAGGGTTCGTGTCCCGCTTCAGCACCGGCGGCCTTCCGCCGGACGGCCTGGCCGTCGATCCCGGCGACGGCGATATCTACGTGGACGACGCCGACGACACCCTCGTCGAGAAGTTCACGGCGGCCGGGGCATTCGTCGCCCAGATCGGCGGCCCCGGCTCCGGCAACGGCACGTTCGGCGTTCCGACCGGCGCGGCGGTCGATCCGTCGACCCGCAACCTCTACATCAGCGACCCGGGTCTCCGGCTGGTCGAGACGTTCGCCGCCGACGGGACCTTCCTCACCCAGTTCGGCGGCCTCGGGTCAGGCCACGGCACGTTCGGATCCCCCACCCAGATGGCGGTCGACCCGCTGACCGGTGTGCTCTACGTCGCCGACGTGAATCTCGACCTCGTGGAGCTGTTCGGACGCCCGCCGGCGGTCTCGGGGTCGCCGGTCGACGGGGCGACGCTGTACGCGTCGCGGCCGTCGCAGGTCGGCCGGGGCCCGTTCACCTACACCTACCAGTGGCTCGACTGCCCGGCCGGCGGGGGGGCGTGCGTGAACAACGGACCGTCCACGGCGAGCAGCGGCCTGCGGCTGAAGCCGAGCGACGAGGGACAGACGATCGAGGTGGCGGTCACCCAGGTCAGCTCGGCCGGGACCATCGGCCCGGTCACCAGCGTCCAGGTCGGTCCGGTGCTGGCCAGCCCGCCGGTCAACCAGGCGCCTCCCGTGATCACGGGGTCGACGGTGGACGGTGGTGTCGTGACCGTGTCGCACGGGACGTGGTCGGGGGCGCCGGCCACGGGCTATGCCTACCAGTGGCAGTCGTGCACCGGGGGGACGTGCGCGAACGTGGGCACGAACGCCTCGGGGTACCGCCTGGCGCCGGGCGACGTCGGCCACACGATCCGGGTGCAGGTCCGGGCGACCAACCCGGACGGGACGGCGGGCCCGGTCGCCTCGATGGCGGTCGGGCCGGTGACGGCGAGCCCGCCGGTCAACACCATCGCGCCGTCGATCACCGGCACCTATGCGACCGGGAGCCGCCTCACCGGGCAAGCCGGGACGTGGACGGGCGACCTCCCGAACCCCAACGCCTACCAGTGGCAGCGCTGCCCCGACGGGACCTCCGCGACGTGCACCGACATCCCCGGGGCGACGCTCAACAACTACCGGCTAACCCCGGCCGACACCCATGTCCGGCTCGTGGTCAGCGCCACCAACGCCGACGGGGGCCCGGTCACCGCGACCTCGCCCATCGCCCCATGACCACGCCCGACGGGTTGGCGGCAGCTCAGTCCTCCCGGCCGCCCTCGGCGACCACCCGGAGGGCAAGCTCGGTGCGGCTCGACAGGCCGAGCTTGGCGAAGACCTGCGAGAGGTAGCGCTCGACCGTCTTCTCGCTGACGAAGATCGCCGCCGCGATCTCCCGGTTGGTATGGCCGCGGCGAACGAGACCGGCCACCTCTCGCTCCCGCTCGGTGAGCGACCGGAGGCCCGGGTCTCCGCCGGCCGGGCCCGGGGCCGCGGCCCGGCGGGCGGTGCGCCGGCCCAGGCGCCGGAGCGCCCGCTCGGCCTCCGCCCGGTAGCCGTGGGCGCCGACCCGGCCGAGCCCCTCGGCCGCCCGTTCGAGCTCGGCGACGGCGTCCGCGCGTCGACCCGCCGCACCGAGGGCCCGGGCGGCGAGGATCCGGCAACGACCGCCCTCGATCGGTGCGCCGGCCGCCTCGGCGCGTCCGGCGGCCTGGAGGGCGATCCTGGCGGCCTCGACCGGATCCCCCCGGGCCACGGTCACGGCCGCTCGCGCCCGGTGGGCGAACGCCGCCTCGACGGCCAGCTGCTCGCCGTGGGTCGCGGCCTCGGCCGACCGCGCCCAGTCCTCGGCGGCGTCGAGGCGACCGAGCGCGAGCTCGGCCCGGGTTAGGACCTCGTAGGCGGCGGCGTGCCCCGAGCGTGACGTCCGCAACTCGGTCCCGCCGCTCATCTCGAGCACGATGTCCAGGGCGCGTCGGGCCTCGCCCATCTCGATCAACGGGATCGCCAGGTACAGCCCGCTCATCCCCGGGATCAGTCCCGGGTCGGCCGAGCGGGCCAGCCGGACGCCCTCCTCGCCCGCCGCGACCGCGGCCTCGAGCTCGCCTCGGTGGGTGGCGAGCAGGCTGGAGAGTCCGACCGCGATCGAGAGGAAGAGATTCGGTGCCAGCTGGCCCGCCTCGATCGCCGCCCCAAGCGTCTCCCCGGCCTTGTCGAGGCGACCCATTCGGATGAGCGACCACGCCTGGGCGGTCATCGTCACGAGCAGCGTCGCCCCCTGACCGGTGGCCCGGGAGACGTCGATCACCCGCTGGCAGTGCTCGACCGCCCGATCGTGACGCTCGAGCACCGATTCCGTCCACCCGACCCAGAGCCCGATGTCGAGGCGCCCGGCCAGCTCGGCGTCGTCCAGGGCGTCCAACCCGGCCGCGGCCCGGTCGATGGCCGCACCGGCCGGCAGCCCCAGGAAGTAGCGGGCGAGGGCGACCTGGCCGGCCGCCGCCACCTCGAGCGCCGGGAGCCCGAGCTCGGCCGCTCCCTTGAGCGCCAGCTCGGCCCAGTCGAGCATCTCCTGGCAGCGATTCTCGTAGCCGGCCCCGGCGGCGAGCTCGATCTCGAGCAGGACCGCCTCGACCGAGCCGCTGCCCTCGACCAGGCGGTGCGCCAGGGAGAGCCGGGCGTGGGCGTCGCGGTGGCGGCCGAGGAGGTGCTCGACCCCGGCGCAGTAGGCGACGACGGCCACCCGGTCGGGGTGGCGCTCGGGGAGTCGCTCGAGCACCTCGCAGAGCGCGCGCCGGCTGTCCTCGAGCTGGCCGTAGCCACCCAGGGCGGTCGCCATCGCGATCAGCAGCTCGATCCGCCGGCCCTCGGCTGCGGGCGTGTCGGGCAGCAGGCGGAGCGCGGCCGCGTACCAGTGCGCGGCGAGGGCCGGAGCCCGGGGTGCGCTCGACGCGCCGGCGGCCACGAGCACGGCCACCGCGCCCGCGTCGCCCAACTCCGCCGAGCGCTCGACGTGCGGGGCCTGGGCCGATGGGCTCGCGCCCGCCGCCGCCAACACCCCCGCGAGCCTTGCGTGGGCACGGACCCGCCAGCCACCGGTGGCGAGCTGGTAGAGGATCGACCGGACGATCGGGTGGCGGAACGCGAAGTGACCGACCATCGACACCGGGTGGACGAGCTGGAAGCGCAGGAGCTCGTCGACCAGCTCGAGGGCGTCGGCTTCGCCGATGTCGGCGGCTCCGGCCGCCAACCGCAGCTCGAACGGATCGCCGGCGACCGCCGCACCCTCGAGGAGGACGAGCGCCGGCGCCGAGAGCGACGACAGCTCGCTGGCCAGGGCCGCCCGCACCGTCTCGGGGACACCCGACCCGGGGTCGGCGCCGGGCCGGTGCCGACCCAGCGCCTCCCCGCGGGCGAGCTGGAGGAGGAAGAACGGGTTGCCGCCGCTCTCCCGGTACAGCCGGTCCCGGACCGACCGGGACGCCGTCGCTCCGAGCAGGTGTCCGGCGGCCGCCGGGCTCAGGGACGCGAGATCCAGACGCCGCGCCCCCGGCTCGCGGAGCGCGGCGGCCAGGGCCACGGTCAGCCGGGCCGGGACCTGGGCCGGGCGGAAGCCCAGCGCGAGGAGCACCGGTGCCCGACACGGATGGGCGAGGAGATGGGAGATGAGCTCGACCGATCCGGAGTCGGCCCACTGGACGTCGTCGAGCGCCACGACGACCGGCGCCTCGGCCGCCATCGCCGAGAGCAGGAGCCGGACCGCCCGGTAGGCCCGGTAGCGCTCCTGCGGCAACTCCGGGGGGCGCCCCGACGCCAGCGCCTCGAAGGCCGGAAGCACGACGGCCAGCTCGGCAGCCAGGTCGCCGGCCAGTGCCTCGAGCCGGTCGCCCGGCCGCGCGACCAGCCAATCGTCGAGGGCATCGCCGAACACCCCGAACGGGTGGCCGGTCTCGAGCTCGGCCGCTCGGCCCGACAGCGCGAGGTGCCCGCGGGCGCCGGCTCGGGTGAGCAGCTCCCGCAGGAGGCGGCTCTTGCCGATGCCCGGCTCCCCGGCAACCTGGAGCGTCAGCCCGTGGGGGGCGGCGTCGAGTTCGTCGAGCATCTCCTCGAGCGTCGTCAGCTCCGCGTCCCGACCCGCGAGCGGCCGCTCGATCCGATTTTCCGCCACCACTGTTCACGGTGTATACCCGGAGGACGACTCACCATGTGCCGCCCCG
>JAXDHK010000111.1:0-8342 GCA_034664545.1 Solirubrobacteraceae bacterium | reverse complement strand
CCCGAGCGAGGCGCTCCCCCGGGGGACGCCGGAGACGGCCGGGAGGGGCTCGGCGGGCTCGAGCGACGCGCTGGTCACCTTGGGCCGGGTTCCCGCCGGATCGGGCGCGCGGGCGATCGGAGCAGCCCGCTCGGCCGGGGTCTCGACGGGGTCGACGCCCGGGGCCGAGGCTTCGACCTCCACGCCCACTTCGCCCTCCGCGCCCACTCCGCCCTCGGCGCCGGCTGCGCCCTCGGGACCGGCTCCGCCGTCGAGGCCGGTCTGGGCGGGGGCGTCGGCGCCGGTCACAGGGTCGGCCATGTCTTTTCGTCGGTGATGTCGATCGCGGGAGCCTCGAGCTGGGCGGCGTCGAGGACGTCGACGACCTCGTCGCCGTGGAGCTCCCGCCGGGCGATCAGGGTCTCGGCGATCCGGGCGACCTGGTCGCGGTTGTGGAGGATCAGGCAGTAGGCGGTGATGTAGGCCTGGCCGAGGATCTGGGCGGCCGCCCGGTTCTTGTTGCGGTCGCCGAGGATCGCCGGGACCGGGTCGCCCATCAGGGCGCTCCCGCCGGCCCGGTTGATGATCTGGGCCCCGATCCGCTCGAAGCGGTCCATGTAGTCGGCCGCGGCCGCCCGGCGGGCGTCGTCGGACTCCCACTCGTGTCCGTTGAAGTCGATCGGCTCGGGCCCCATCCCGCAGGTCCCGACCATCCAGGCGGCGCGGGCGGTGGCGCTCTGGACGTCCCCGCCGACGCCGGTTGAGTTCTCGCCGTAGAAGACGTGCTCGGCGGCCATGGCCCCGAGCGTCCAGACGAGCTTGCCGACCTCCTCGTGGCGCCAGCTCGAGAAGCGCTCCTCCTTCTCGATCGCCTGGTGGTGGCCGAGCGACCCGCCGCGCTTGCGGATCGAGAGGCGGGTGGAGAGGACGTCCTGCATGTAGACGTGGGAGGCGGCGGCGTGCCCGGCCTCGTGGATGGCGACGGCCCGGGTCTCGGCCGGGATGTAGTCGATCCCCTGGGCGGTCCCCGACTCGCTGGTCGTCATGGCCTCGACGATGTCGCCCCACTCGAACTGCATCCGGCCGTCGGCGTGGGCGAAGGTCAGGGCCATCGAGCAGACCTGCTCGATCATGGCCGGGGAGTAGCCGTTGGTGATGCGGGCGAGCTCGTCGCGCCGGCGGTCGGAGTCGAGCTCGGGGTCGTGGTCGACCCGGCCCATGTAGAGGTCGAAGATGTCCTTGCGGTCGTCCTTGGTCGGCGTCCGGAACCAGATGTGGCGTCCCATCCGGCCCGGCCGGATCAGGGCGGGATCGAGGCGGTCGATCGGGACGTTGGTGGCCCCGACGAAGTAGATCTGCTCGGACCGGGGCTTGGGCGGGGACAGGCGGAGGGTGACGCCGCCGACCTTCCGGGGGACGAGGTAGGTGGCGTCGAGGAACGTGTTGAGCCGGTTGGTCCAGAACTTGCGCATCAGCGGGGGCGAGTCGACCCCGTCCATCTGGACGAGGAGCTGGTTGAGGGCCATCCCCCCGCCCATCCCGCCCATGCCCATCCCCCCGCCGGGGAAGATGAACTGGTTGATGTGCTCGCCGGCCCACCGGTAGACCGGGGGCATCCACGGCTTGGGCGCCTCGGCCCGGGACTCGAACATCCGCTCGCGCCAGGCCCGGGTCTCGAGGATCAGGTCGCCCGAGGGGTTCAGGGCACCGTGGGGACCGTAGAACGCCTGGTCCTCGAAGCGACCGGTCCCGGCCGGCCCGAAGCCCGGACCGGGTCCGGCGCCGGCCCCGAGCGCCTGGCGGCGGAGCCCGACGGCGTCGATCTCGTCTATGAAGATGATGCACTGACCGCCCCACTTGCGGGCGAGCTTCCGGGCCTTGCGGACCATGAGCATGACGATCATCACGTCGATGCCGATGAACGTGGCGGCGAAGCCGGACCCGGGCATGGTGACGATCGGGGAGTTGAAGCTGGTGGCGATCGCCTTCGAGAGCATCGTCTTCCCGGTGCCCGGGGCCCCGATGAAGAGGAGGCCGCGCTCGGGCTTGCCCCCGGCCTTGCGGAAGTCCTCGCCCGACTGCCAGAGGTTGATCACCCGTGTGACCTCCTCCTTGGGCTCCGCCTGGCCGCGAACGTCGTCGAGCTTGACGCCCCAGTCGGCATCCCCGGGCTCGTAGCCCTTCATCTGGCGGAGGTTCGCCATCAGGAGGGGTCCGAAGAGGATGAACACGTTGATGAACAGGAGAAGGGGCAGCTGGAAGGCGAACGACACGAGGATCGGTGCGTTCTGGCTGACATAGCTGCCCAGCGAGGAGAACAGGTGACCCGGGGTCGAGCCGAAGACGACGTCGACCACGAAGAGGAACATGAGGAACACGAGGCCCAGCCAGACGAGGAGCTTGTACTTCCCGCGCCAGTACCAGACCCGCCGGCGGGCGACGGCGTCCTCGAGCAGGGCCTCCCGGCCGGCCCCGTAGAGGCTGGGCCGGGGGATCACCCGGTGGGCGATGACGTCGATCAGCCCGCGGAAGGCGATCACCCCGGCGAAGGTTCCGACCAGGGCCCCGAGGAAGCTCCACCGGTGGGTGTAGTAGAGCAGCGCGAAGAGCATCGGGCTGGTGAGGAGGGCGACGAAAGTGGCCGCGCGTGTCAGCCGCCGCCACTCGAGGGCGAGCGCCTGATGATCCTCGCTCCGGCGCTTGCCAAAGCCCGTGTCCGCTGCCATGAGCCAAGGGTACCGACCCGCGTCGCGCGATCGCGCCGGATCGACTATTGATTGGGGCACCGACGATGGCCTCCCAGCTGCGCATCTACCAGATCAAGCCCGGCCTGCTCGGCGAGTTCACGGACTTCTGGCGGACGGAGATCGTCCCCGTCCGCCGCCGGTTCGGCTTCGAGGTCGAGGGAGCCTGGTCGGACGCCGAGACGAGCACCTTCGCCTGGGTCGTCGGGCACCCGGACTTCGCCGGAGCCGACGCCGCCTACTACGCGAGCCCCGACCGGGCGTCCCTGAGCCGCGACCCGTCCGACTTCATCGAGCGGTCGGAGCTCCGGCTGATGGACCCGGTCGGAGGGGTGTAGCTCTTTCGGAGCGGGCCTCGCCGCTCGAGCCCCCCGGCGCGGGTGGGGCGGGCCCGGGTTCGGCCAGGTCAGTTGTTCGGGCGCCCGACCCGGATCCCGTGCATCTGGACGGCGTAGCCGGTGTAGGTCCCCGCGCCCCCGAGGTCCGGGCTGTCGTGGGAGTAGGCGATGTGGGCGTAGCCGAGGCTGTCGGTGTCGACCCCGAAGTCGTCGAACAGCTGGCGTCCGGTCGTACAGACGACCCCGCCCTCGCAGATCGCCCCCCGGTGGACGGCGACCAGGCGCTGGGGCGTCCGCCAGCCGATCGGGGTGCCGCCGGTCCCGTAGAGGTTCTGGGCGAAGTAGACGTAGAACGTCTGGTCGGTGCCCGGGGCGGTCGGGGCGGCGTAGTAGACGAGGTCGACCCCGTGGGCGGTCGCCGCCAGCCAGGGGAAGACGGCCTGGGCGGTGTTGGTGCTCACCCGGGCCGAGCAGGTCCAGGTCGTGCCGCGGTCGGCCGAGACGGCGGTGTAGACGTTCTGGTCATCCGACCAGGCGTACCAGACCTTCCCGGCCGGGTCGACCGAGACGTTCGGGAAGTTGTGGTCGAGCCCCTGGGGCGAGACGCTGCACGGGATCGCTCGGTCGGTCCAGGTGTGCCCGCCGTCGGGGGAGACGGCGAGGAACGCCTCGTTGTTGACCCCGTCGGCGGCGGTCGAGGGCGCCACGAAGGCCTGGTAGGCGTAGAACCCGCCGGTCGGCGGGAGGTTCGCGTGGTCGATCACCAGGTTGCCGATCTGGTTGTTGCGGGCCCGGTAGTCGGTCAGGGGGATGGCCTGGGAGACCTGGGTGAAGAGGGCGCCGTCGTCGTCGGAGCGCAGGACGTTGATGTCGTTGGTGAGGATGTCGTGATAGCTGAGGAGCGCGGTGTGGGCGCCGAAGGCGGCGATCCACTCCCGGTCGTCGAGGGGGATGCCGAGGACCAGGGGGGTCGAGGAGAACGTCGCGCCGTTGTCGAGCGACCGGGCGACGTTGACCGAGGCGAGGTTCAGGCTGGCGACGTAGACGTTGTAGGCCCCGGCCGGGTTCTTGGCGCTGGCCAGGGCGACGTCGATGTCCCCGCCGGCGAGGCCGATACCGGCGAGCAGGACGTTGGGCTGGCCCCGGTACTCGAGCGAGCACGCCGAGGCGCCGGCGCCCCCGAGCGTGCCGAGCCCGCGCCAGACCCCGCTCCCGTTGCCGAGCCCGTTCTCCGAGCCGAGGAACAGGTTGTCGGCCCGGGAGACGTGGATCGCCGGCTCGCCGGCGGCGTTCGTGCCACAGCCCGACCCCCCGACCACGACGCCCTGGGGCTGCCCGGCGGCGAAGTTGCCGACCGTCTCGGCCCCGGCCGGACCGGCCGCGGCGGCGGCCCCGAGGAGGGCGACCGCGGCGAGGATCCCGAGCGCCCGGCCCGGGCGCCGCCTGCCCCCATGTGTGCTGTTCGCCATCAAGCTCGTCCCTCGCCGGCGGCCGTTAGCGGAAACCGTGTGGCTCAGCGGGATGGGAACGCCCGACCCCGCTCGGTGTGAGCGTACCTGGACCGGGTCGCCTTGACCAGGTCCGGTCGGCGATCACCACGGCGACGGCGGCGAGCACGCCCCCGGCCACGCCGTCGGCGAGGTAGTGGTTGGCCGTGGACATGACGGCGAACCCGGTGACCAGGGGGTGGAGCACGGCGAGCGCCCGGACCGGGCGCCGGTTCGAGAGCCGGAAGAGGACGATCGTCGACCAGACCGCCCAGGCGATGTGAAGCGACGGAAACGCCGAGAGCTGGTTGGCGTCGAGTGAGACCGCCCCGGGCGGCCAGTGGGGGGACTCGCCGCGGACGAGGGCGGCGAGGTCGAGGAACTGGGGGTTCTGGAGCATCCGGGGCGGGGCGACCGGCCAGGTCCAGAACACGGCGAGCCCGGCGAGGTTCACGGCGATGAGGGCGGCCCGGAGGGGCGGGAGGAGCTCGGGCCGGCGCCACCAGAGCCAGGCGATCAGGCCGAAGGTCACGGTCCCGTGGGCGTTCGTGTACCAGAAGACGACGACCTCGGTCAGGGCGTGGTGGGCGGCGACCCAGGTATTGAGCGCGTGCTCGGGGGCGAGGTGGAGCGCCCGCTCGAGGTCGAGCAACTCCCGGCCGTGGGTCTCGGCCAATCCCTGGCGGACCTCGCCGAGGTTGTTGATCGCGTCGAAGATCCACGCCAGCCAGACGACCCAGACGACGTCGAGCCACGAGCGCAGGCCGGGCACGGCGGGGCGGAGGCCGAGCCGCCGGGTGATCGGCGCGAGCCTGGCCGCCGGCGTCCCGGAGCCCTTCTACTGGACCGTCAGCGTGCCCTGCATGCCGGCGTCCCGGTGGCCGGGCACCGTGCAGTAGTACGTGTAGCTGCCGGCGGTGAGCTTGAGCGCCAGGTTCTTGGTCCCGCCGCCCTGGAAGGTCGGCGTCATCCCGAGCACCTGGGCGCCCTTGGCGACGGCGACGTTGTGGGGGACGGGCGAGTCGTTGGAGAAGACGATCGTGACCTTGCCCGCCTTGGCCGTCAGGCTCGCCTGGGTGAACTTGAGGGTGCCGGCCGGATCCGCGGCGAGGGCGACCTGACCCGGTGGCAGCTTCGGGGCCGCCGGGGCCGCGGCGGCGGCCGGGGCCGTGGCCGAGACGACCGGGGTCAGCTGGGGGGCCGTGCCCTTGGGGGGGAGCTTGGTGTGGACGAAGGGCGGGGCCGGCGGGGGGTTCGACCCGGTGATGGCCGCGGCCGATACGGCGCTGAGCATGAGCACGAGGCTGATCCCCATGAGGACGCGCGCCCGGGCGGCCGACCCGGGGAAGTCGGGATGGGTGAAGCCGAAGACCCCGACGAGCACGGCCCAGCCGGCGAGGGCGCCGCCCGCGATGTAGAACGCCGTCTTGCTCTTCTCGTGGGCCGTCGCCTCGGCCAGCAGCGAGACGGCGTTGCCGAGGGCGGCCAGGGTCATCGCGGCGCGAGACTAACTGATCGTCCGGGGCGGCGTCGTCGCCCAGGGCTTGGCCCCCGGTGGGCGCCACGGGCGGCCGGGGCGGCGCTCGGGCGCCCGCCAGCCCCCTGGCCGGGTTGGCCGGCGGGCTCATCCCCCGCCGATGGGCGGGGAGTGGATGTTCTGCGTCGGATCGGGCGTTCGTGCCTCGGTGGCGCCGGCCGCCATCCCCCAGAGCATGGCGACGCCGGAGGTGGCGCCCCAGCCGGCGAGCGCGCGCGCCCGGCGGGCCGCCAGCCGCGGCTGGCCGGCGCGGATGGCCTCGAGCACACGCGCAGCCGGCTGCGCCAGCTCGCCGTGCTCGGCGCAGCGCAGATAGTCGCGGCCGAGCGGAGCGCAGCGGTGCGCCGGGAGCGCGACCGGGTCGCCCTGAGCCCAGCGCCAGCCGGCGTAGCCCGCGAGGGCGTCGTCACCCGCGGGGGTGAGACCGTCGCCGCGGCCGGCGAGCTGCGCCACCGCAGCCGAGAGCTCGCCGCTCGCCAAGGCCTCGAGGCCGTCGGTGAGCGCCGCGGGCGCTGCCGGGACGGCGTCGAGCGCGGCCGCGAGCGCCCCGCTCCAGCCCGGCGCGAGCTCGGAGTGGAGCAGCGGCGGTGCCTCGCCGGCGCCGTCGAGCTCGATCCGCAGCGCCCCGACGACGAGCGCGCCGGCCGACACGCCGGCCGGCGCGCCGGGGACGAGGTCGCGGCGCGCCAGTCCGGCGACGAGGATCGATAGCGGGCCCACCGGGGAGCGCGCGGGGGCGACCAGGACGCGGTGCCCGGCCAGCCGCACGTAGCCCCCGGGGCCGAAGGCGAGCTCGACGACCCCGTCGGCGCCCTCGTGCCGGGCCCGCCGGGCGGCCGGTCCGATGACGACCGCGCGAAGCGAGCGCCGCGCGGCGGGCGCCCTCACCGTGCTTCTGCGGCCGCGGCGTCGAGCTCGTCGGCGAGGGCGATCGTGGCCGCCCGGAAGGGCGCGGTCGGCTGGTGGGCGACGCCCGCGCCGATCTGGCCGACGCCGTCGCTGACGTGGAGGACGCCCGTCGTGATCTGCGGGGCGATCCCCAGCTCGCAGACGAGCCGCGCGTCGATGCCGACCGGCGTCGGCGCGGAGTTCATCGCCGGGATCGTGAAGCGCGACGAGCGCCCGGCGCAGATCTCGCGCATCAGCTCGGTGCGGGCGATCGCCTCGGCCGCGTCGCCGCCGAAGAAGGCAGCCACCGCAGGCGCGGCGCCGACGGCCATGCCGCCGAGGCCGACGCACTCGATGACGGCCGAGTCGCCGATGTCCTTCGCCTTGTCGGACTCGTCGTAGCCGTCGCGCAGCAGCGCGTCGGAGACCGGCGGCGAGTCGGCGATGAACCAGCGTCCCGGCATGGACGAGAGCTGCAGCCCCATATCGGTGCCGTTGCGCGAGATCAGCGAGACGACGCTCGCGCCGGGAACGCCGGATCCCGCCAGCAGCGCGCACTTCGACGCGCCCATCGTGAGGCTGAGGAAGAAGTGCCAGTTCGTCGACAGGAAGCGCGCGGCGGCCTCGCCGCCGAGTGCCGCGAAGCCGGGCAGGAGGTCGCGGATCAGCAGGTTGCCGGTCGCCTGGCTGCGCATGTGCAGCTCGTCGCCCTGGTGCAGGCCCTGGGCCGCGAGCTTGAAGATCTCGATCGGGCCGACCCGGTCGATGAGGCGGCCCATGAGCGGACCGAGGTCGTCGCGGAAGAAGCGCAGGCGCTCGATCGCCGCGTCGGTGTCGGTGCCGAACCACAGGGTCTTGCCGGCACCCTCGTTGAACGTCGAGAAGGCGCGCGCCCCGGAGTCCTCGTCCTCGACGACCCACACCGGCATCGACGGCGAGCAGACCCCGGTCATCGCGCCGACGTGGTTGTTCTCGTTGCCGGACGCGAGGCCGATCAGGCCCTCCTCGATCATCGCGCGGGCGCGGTCGCGGTCCTCTGCCCATCCCTCGAACAGGCAGGCGGCGACGAGTGCGCGTCGCTGCGGGTCTGCGAGGCGGTGCGGCTCGATCGGCGGGCCCGAGTGGATCAGGGTGCGGCCCTCGGCCAGCACGGGCAGGACCTCGCGCGCCGTGGCGACGCCGACGGCGCGCGGGCTGCAGGCCTCCATCCGCTCGACGACCCGCTCGTTGGCCTGCGCGACGGTCGCGCCGTGGACGCCCCACAGGCGCTCGAGCGCGGCGACGGCCGCGGGGTCGCCGGACGCGGGCGGGCGCCAGTCGACGTCGACGACGGGTGTGTCCTGTGCGCGGATCGCGTCGCCGAACGCCG
>JAXDHK010000110.1:0-2830 GCA_034664545.1 Solirubrobacteraceae bacterium | reverse complement strand
GGCCTTGACTCTGAATGTCGCCTCGTCGGACATCGTCGATCAAGTTTACGCGCCGGCCGGATAGCGCCCGCCGCATCGACGTCTCCGCGTGTCCCGTGCCGCCGGTTGGCGCCCACACCGGGAGCGTGCGCCGGATACGCCGCCGGCGGTAGCGACCGCCCCGCCCCACTTCCCGACGCACTGTTAGAGATACCCCGGCCCGGGATCGACCGCACGCCGGGGCCCGGGTTCGGGCCCCGGTCACGAAGGACGGAGTGTCGAGAATGACACCATGGTGGAGTCCACGCTCCTTACGTCACGCGTGACAATGCTCGTGTGGACGAGCCCCTCTCCCCCCGTCACCCGGCAGCCCTCCCCGGTCTGGACACCCTGCCCGCGGCCGCGGTCCGCCAAGCGGTCCGGGGGCTGGTCGGTTGGATCAGCGAGCGTCTGACCACCACCCCCGGACGACTGACGCTCACCTCGGTGGCGGTCGTGGTCGGGGCGCTCGTGTTCGGCGCCGTCGCCCTCACGGCCGACCGAGCCCGGGAGCACGCGGCCAGCGCGGTCGCCAGCCAAACCGAGCCGGTCCTGCTCGGGGCGGCCAAGCTCTACGCCTCGCTCTCCCAAGCCGATGCGACCGCGACGACGACGTTCCTCGCCGGCGGCCTCGAGCCGCCTGGCCGGCGCGCCCTCTACGTCGGCGACATCGCCACCGCGACGGCCCTCCTCGCGACGCTCGGCCGCCAGTCCGGCGCGTCGGCGGATACCCAGCAGGCGGTTTCGACGATCACCGAGCAGCTCCCGGTCTACACCGGGCTGATCGAAGCCGCCCGCGCCAACAACCGCCAGGGCTTCCCGGTCGGCGCCGCCTACCAGCGCAAGGCGTCCGGCTTGCTGTCGGCCCGGATCCTCCCGGCGGCCGGTCGACTCTATGAGACGGCGGCGACCCGGCTGAACGACGACTACCGGGCCGGCGTGGCCGGGCCGCCACGGTGGGCGTTCGCCGTCGCCGTCGTCGCCGCTCTCGTGCTCCTGATCCTCCTCCAGCGTCACCTGGCCCGAATCACCCGCCGCATCCTGAACGTCCCGATGCTCGCCGCCAGCGCCGTCCTCGCCGGCCTCGCCGTCTGGGGCCTGCTCGGTCTGATCGCCCAGGAGAATGCGCTCGCCGCCGCCCAGCGTGACGGCTCCGACTCGGTCGAGCTGCTCTCGGCGACCCAGATCCTCGCCTCGCGGGCCCAGGCCGATGAGAGCCTGGCGCTCGTCGCCCGCGGCGGTGACGCCCAGCCCTTCAAGGACTTCGACGCCGTCATGCAGGCGCTCGCCCCCGCCCGGGGGGGCGGCCTGGTCGACGCGGTCACCGCTCAGGCCGCGCGCACGGGGACGGCTCGCGCCAGCCAGGTCCTCCCGACGACGCTCGCCGCCTACCGGGCGCGGCACGCCCAGATCGTCCTGCGGTTGAACACCGGTCGCTTCGCGGATGCCGTCGCCCTCGAGGTCCGGACGACCGCCGGTTCATCCTCGACCGACCGGCTGAGCCGGAACCTGAGCGACCAGATCGCTGCCGCCCAGGCCCGCTTCCTCTCGGACGCGGAGGCCGCCGGTGCGGCCGTCAGGGGACTCACGGTCGGGGTTCCGCTCCTCAGCGCGCTCACCGCCCTCCTCACCCTCGTCGGCCTGCGCCAGCGGATCAACGAGTACCGATGAGGCGTCCGTCCGTCCCGTGTCTGGCCGCGGTGCTCGCCCTGGCGGCTCTCGCCGGCTGTGGCGCGACCTCGAGCCGCGCGCTCCATCGCACGCTTGCGGCGCTGTCGGTCCGGGCCTTCGCGACGCCGGCCGCCGCGAGCCCGGCCGGACCTCCGAGCTGTCTTCCCAGCCTCCGTCCACCGGCCACCCTCCCCGCCCCCGGGGCGATGCCGGCCGGAAGCTTCGCGGCCACGATCGCCCGACACGGCCACCTCGTTGCCGGGGTCGACCAGAACACCCTCCTGCTCGCCTACCGCAACCCCCGGGACGCTCAGTTCGAGGGCTTCGAGATCGACATCCTCCACGAGGTTGCCCGAGCCATCTTCGGCAACCCGGATGCGATCGAGTTTCGGGCGATCACCACCGCCCGCCGCGCCGCGGTCGTCCAGGACGGGAGCGTCGACCTCGTGGCCGACGCGTTCACGATCACCTGCCGGCGCGCCCGACAGGTTGACTTCTCGGCCCCGTACTTCGCCGCCAGGCAGGGACTACTCGTCCCGTCGGACTCGGTCGCCCAGAGCATCGGCGCCCTGCGCGGCCGACGGGTCTGCGCCACGATCGGCTCGACCTCGATCGAGAACGTCATGCGCCACCCCGGCGTGATCCCCTACCCGGTCGCCCAGCGGACCGACTGCCTGGTCGCACTCCAGGAGGGGGCGGTCGACGGGATCGCCAGCGACGACGCGATCCTCCGGGGCTTCGCGGCCCAGGATCCCTACACCCGGCTCGTGACCGAGCCGCGGAGCCCCGCTCCCTACGGGATCGCGATCAGCCTGGACCACCCCGACTTCGTGCGCTTCATCAACGGGGTGCTCGCCCGCATCCGGGCCGACGGCACCTGGCGCCGGATCTACGCCAAGTGGTTCGGCACCCCGGCACCCCCTCCCCCGACACCTCGCTATGCCGGCTGAACTGACCCTCGAGGCCCTCGACCTCCGCCTGGCCGAGCTCGGCCTCGCGGCCGACCGAATCCGCGAGAACCTCGTCGGGCTCGAGCTCGACCCCGACCGGGAGCTGCTGGACGGGATCGTGCTCGCCGGCGAGTCGGCCGTCCGGGGGGCGGCGGCGAGCGCGGAGATCGACTATCTCTGGTGGGGTCTCG
>JAXDHK010000109.1:0-4165 GCA_034664545.1 Solirubrobacteraceae bacterium | reverse complement strand
CTGGGGTGGGCCTACGCGCTGGCGCTGGGCTTCGCGCTGGTCTACCTCGGCGAGCACTACGTCGCGGATCTTCTGGCCGGGGCGGTCCTGACCCTCGCCGTGCGCCGGTGCGAGCCCCTGCTCGGGGGGCCGATCGCCGGTGCCGGGCGGAGTCTTGGGCGCTTTGCGGCGTGGGCGAGGGCGGGCTGATGGACGAGAAGACACAGGCGGACCCGGGGTCCGGGGCGGAGGAGCCGGTCGAGGACGCGGGGCGCGGGCCGCAGGAGCCGGTCGAGGCGCCGGACGTCGGGGCCGGAGTCGAAGCCGATGAGATGCCGCGTGTCCACATCACGCGCCACCAGGCCATCGTCTTCGGGCTCTTCGTGGCCTCGGCGATCGCCTTTCTGTACTTCGTCCTGCCCAAGCTCGCCGGACTGAAGGAGACGGCGGCCAAGCTCGACCGGGCCGACCCGACGTGGCTGGTCGCCGCGGCGGTGCTCGAGGCGATCTCCTTCGGCGGCTACATCATGCTCTTCCGGGCCGTCTTCGTCCGGGGGGACTCGCGGATCAACTGGCGGGAGAGCTACGAGATAACCATGGCCGGGCTCGCCGCGTCGCGGCTGTTCGCGGCGGCCGGGAGCGGGGGGATCGCCCTGACCGCGTGGGCGCTGCGGCGCTCGGGCATGGAGGCGCGGATCGTCGCGTGCCGGATGATCGCGTTCCTCGCCCTCCTCTACGCCGTCTACATGAGCGCACTCGTCGTCGGGGGTGTCGGCCTGCGGACGGGGGTCCTCCCGGGGGGCGGGGGCTTTGCCATCACGATCATCCCGGCGACGTTCGGGGCGGTGGCGATCCTCGCCATGCTCGCGATGTCGCTCCTGCCCCAGGACGTCGAGCGCCGGCTCGAGGCCTGGGCCCAGGGGGGCCGGCGGGGGGCCAGGCTCGTGGCCCGGGCGGTCAAGGCCCCGGCGATGGTCGCCTCGGGGGTCCGGACGGCGATCTCGCTGCTGCGGGCCCGGGAGATCGGGACGCTCGGGGCGCTCGTCTGGTGGGGCTTCGACATCGCCGTGCTCTGGGCCGCCTTCCACGCCTTCGGGACGCCGCCGCCGTTCCCGGTGATCGTGATGTCCTACTTCGTCGGCATGCTGGCCAACGTGCTGCCTCTGCCGGGGGGGATCGGGGGGGTCGACGGAGGCATGATCGGGTCGCTGATCGCCTTCGGGGTGGACGGGAGCCTGGCCGTGCTGGCCGTGCTGACCTACCGGGCGTTCGCCTTCTGGCTACCCACCGTCCCGGGCGCGGTGGCCTACCTCCAGCTGCGCAGAACCGTCCACCGGTGGCGGGACGAGATCGAGCCGGACTCGCGGTCGGGGCCCCAGGAGACCTCGAACCCGGTCCACGCTTGACCTATACTTCAGAAAGGAAAGTAATGGGCAACGACGGTCATCCGGAGGCCTGATGGCAGACATCGAGAACGTGATCATCATCGGGAGCGGCCCGGCCGGGTACACGACCGCGCTCTACACGTCGCGAGCCAACCTGCGCCCGCTCGTCATCGAGGGCTTCGCGTGGGGCGGGCTGCTCCAGCAGACGACGGACGTCGAGAACTACCCGGGCTTCCCGGAGGGGATCGACGGTCCGGAGATGATGCAGCGCTTCCGCGACCAGGCCGAGCGCTTCGGGACGCGCTTCATCACCGACCAGGCGACCCGAGTCGAGCTCGCGGACGAGCCGGGCGGGATCCACCGGGTGTGGGTCGACGAGGACGAATACGCGGCGCAGACGGTCGTCCTGGCCATGGGCGCCGAGCACCGGAAGCTCGGAGTCCCGGGAGAGTCGGAGCTCGGCGGGCGGGGGGTCAGCTACTGCGCGACCTGCGACGCGGCGTTCTTCAAGGACAAGGGCTCGATCATCGTCGGGGGCGGTGACTCGGCGATGGAGGAGGCCATCTTCCTGTCGAAGTTCGCCTCGAAGGTGACCATCGTCCACCGCCGGGACGAGTTCCGGGCGTCGAAGATCATGCTTGCCCGGGCCCGGGAGCGGGAGAACATCGAGTGGCTGACCCCCTACGGGGTCGAGGAGTTCCTGGCCGGGGAGAACGGGGCGCTCGACCGGGCGCGGCTGCGCAACCTCGAGACCGGGGACGAGCGCGAGCTCCCGATGTCGGGGGCGTTCATCGCCATCGGCCATGTGCCGCAGGCGGAGATCGTGAGCGGTCAGATCGACGTCGACGAGGACGGGTACATCAAGGTCGACGGACGCTCGACCCGGACCAACCGGCCGGGGGTGTTCGCGGCGGGGGACGTCGTCGACCACACCTATCGCCAAGCGGTGACCGCGGCCGGGAGCGGGTGTCAGGCGGCGCTCGACGCCGAGTGGTACCTGCGCGACACGCCGGGGATCGAGACGCCGGAGGGCATGCCCGAGGGCGATCTGGCCGAGGCCCAGTGGGGCCCGCCGGCGAGCAAGACCACCTGATCGGCCCGCGGCTTCGCTGACGGAGTCGTTCGGTGGAGCTCTACGAGGTGATGGGGTGCGCGCCGTCGACGCGGACGTTCACCGACGAGCCGGTCGAGCGGGAGCCCCTCGGGCGGGTGCTGGACGCGGCCCGGTTCGCCCCGAGCGGGGGCAACCGGCAGGGGTGGCGGGTGGTCGTGGTCGAGGACGCCGGGACGCGGCGGGCCCTGCGGGAGCTCTACGTCCCGCACTGGGAGCGCTATCTCGAGGCGACCGGCATGGCCGCCGAGCTCGCGGACGGTGAGGCGGGCCGGCTGCCGGCCCGCCGGCGCCGGAGCCTCGAGGGAGCCGATCGGTACGCCCGGAGCTTCGACGAGGCGCCGGTGCACCTGGTGGTCTGGGTCGAGCTGGGGGCGCTGGCCATCGTCGACGCGAAGCTCGAGCGGCCGAGCATCGCCGGGGGGGCGTCGGTCTACCCCTTCGTCCAGAACGTCCTGCTCGGCCTCCGGGCCGAGGGGCTGGGAGCCGCGTTCACGACGCTCCTGGCCCCGGCCGAGGAGGCGGTCCGGGATCTCCTCGGGGTGCCGGAGGGGATGGCGCTGGCCGGCCACATCGGCGTCGGCCACCGGCGGGATCCCTGGCCCCGGCGCCTGACCCGGCGCCCGGTGGAGGAGTTCGCGTTTGCCGAGCGCTACGGGGAGCCGTGGGCCGGGGCCGGCGAGGACGCGGCCGGGGGCCGGCGGCCGACGTAGATCTCGTCGTCCTCGAGCAGGCGGTGGCGCTCGCGCAGGCGGGGTCCGAGCTCGGCGGCGTAGGCCTCGGCGGTGAAGGCGAGGCCGGGGACGGAGAGGCGGGCGGCGACGTCGGCGCCGTAGAGGCGGAGGTGGTCGTGCTGGCGGTAGGCGTGCTCCCGGGCGGCCGGGGTGGCGATCGCCGGGTCCTCGTAGGTGTCGGGGCGGGCGTGGTCGACCGGCACCATGACGATCGCCCGGCCGCCGGGTCGGAGGATCCGGGCGAGCTCGGCGAGGGCGGCGCGGTCGTCGGCGACGTGCTCGAGGACGTGGCTGGCGATGATCACGTCGAAGCTGGCGTCGGGTAGGTCGATCGCCGTCATGTCGAGGCGGAGGTCGGCCCCCCGGCCGGGGAAGTCGGTGGTGACGTAGTCGAGCTCGGGGCGGGCCTGGAGCCAGCGGGTGAGGCAGTACTCGGGCGCGAAGTGGAGCACGCGTCCGGTGAGGGCGCCCCGGCGCTCGAGCCAGAGGCGGAGGAGCCGGTGGCGCTCGTGGGATCCGCAGCGGGGGCAGATGGCGTCGGGGCGGTTCCAGTCGTCGCCGAAGCGGGCGAAGCTGAGCTGGCAGCACGGGCACTGGACGGAGTCGCCCCGGAGCCGGCGCATCCGCTCGCGCCGGCGCAGGCCGGCGACGATCCGGGCCGGTCCGATCAAGGCGAGCCGTCGAGGCCGGGGGGGAGCGCGCCCTCGAGCTCGAGCAGGAAGCGCTTGCGCTCGGGCCGGCCGCCTTAGCCGCCGTGGGCGCCGCCCGCGCGGACGACGGGGTGGCTGGGGTTGACGATGGCGATCGGGTTGGCCCCGAGCGCCCCGCCGGCCGCCCGCGCCGCGCCGGGGGATCCCGCCCCGAGGGCGACCTCGGCATAGGTTCCGAGCTCGCCGTAGGGAATCGCCGCGGTCGCCTCGAGCACGGCTCGGGCGAACCCGGCGGTGAGGCGCCAG
>JAXDHK010000108.1:0-3564 GCA_034664545.1 Solirubrobacteraceae bacterium | reverse complement strand
TGGGCGTGATCGCCCTCGACCGCCTCCGGAGCGCCTACGGGGGCAAGGGCTTCGACAGCCTGGTGCTCGTCCTCGTCGCCGCCGCCCTGATCGTCACCGCCACGGCCGTCCTCGTCCGGTCGGTGCTCATGCGGCGGGTCGCCGAGCGCGAGCGCGTGGAGCTCTCCCGGGCCGACCGGGTGGCCGCGGTCATCACCGGCCTAGTCATCGGCTTCGTCCTCGCCGTGACCTCGGCCGGGAGCGGATCGCTGATCGCCGTCGTGCTGATCCTCTGGTTCCAGATGAAGCCCCGCCAGGTGGTCGGGACCGACGTCTTCCACGCGGCGATCCTCCTCTGGGTCGCGGGCCTCGCCCACCTCTTCGACGGGAACGTGAACCTCAGCCTGGCCGGGAACATCCTCGTCGGGTCGCTCCCGGGGGTGTGGATCGGGACCCACTACTCGCGGCGCCTGCCCGACGACGCCCTGCGCCCGATCCTCGGGATCGTGCTCCTCGCCTCGGGGCTGGCGCTCCTGTCCAAGGCCGGGGCGTCGATCTCCCCGGTCATCATCGTCGGGGCTCCGCTGAGCGTCGCCGCGCTCGCCTTCACCCTCCATCGGGCCCGGGCCGGACGGGCCGTTTCCGAGCACCCGCCGGTGCTGGTCGCCGTCCGGGAGCCGTCCTGATGGTTCCGCCCCTGGCCTCCCTGCGCCTGACCCACCTCCGGGCCCTCGAGTCCGAGGCGATCCACGTGATGCGCGAGGTCGCGGCCGAGTTCGAGCGCCCGGTGCTCCTGTTCAGCGGCGGCAAGGACTCGATCGTCCTCCTGCGCCTGGCCGAGAAGGCGTTCCGGCCGGCCCCGTTCCCGTTCCCGCTGATGCACATCGACACCGGCCACAACTTCCCCGAGGCGATCGAGTACCGGGACCGGCGGGTCGCCGAGCTCGGGGAGCGGCTGATCGTCGCCTCGGTCCAGGACTCGATCGACCGGGGCCGGGTCGTCGAGCAGCGGGGTCCCCGGGCCTCGCGCAACCAGCTCCAGACGACGACGCTGCTCGACGCGATCACCGAGCACCGGTTCGACGCCGCGTTCGGGGGGGCCCGGCGCGACGAGGAGCGCTCGCGGGCCAAGGAGCGGATCCTCTCCTTCCGCGACGACTTCGGCCAGTGGGACCCCAAGAACCAGCGGCCCGAGCTCTGGAACCTCTACAACGGGCGCCTCCACCCCGGCGAGCACGCCCGGGTCTTCCCGATCTCCAACTGGACCGAGCTCGACGTCTGGGAGTACATCGACCAGGAGGGCCTCAGCCTCCCGTCGCTCTACTTCGCCCACGAGCGGGACGTCTTCGAGCGCGACCGGATGCTCTACGCCTACCGGGACGGACAGGAGCTCGCCCCCGGGGAGGAGGTCTTCCGGGAGACCGTCCGGTTCCGGACGGTCGGCGACATGAGCTGCACCGGGGGCGTCCGGTCGGAGGCGGCGACGATCTCCGCGGTGATCGGCGAGATCGCGGCGACCCGGATCACCGAGCGGGGCGAGACCCGGGCCGACGACCGGGTCAGCGAGGCGGCGATGGAGGATCGCAAGCGGGTCGGGTACTTCTGATGCCCCGGGAAGGCCGCCGATGAGCCTCGACCTCCTGCGCTTCACCACCGCCGGGTCGGTCGACGACGGCAAGAGCACGCTGATCGGGCGGATGCTCTACGACGCCAAGCAGGTCTTCGCCGACCAGCTCGCCCACATCTCGGACGCCTCGCTCCGGCGGGGGGGCGAGGGGGTGCTCGACCTCGCGTTGCTGACCGACGGGCTCAAGGCCGAGCGCGAGCAGGGGATCACGATCGACGTCGCCTACCGGTACTTCGCCACTCCCCGGCGGCGCTTCATCATCGCCGACTGCCCCGGCCACCAGCAGTACACCCGCAACATGGTCACCGGGGCCTCGACCGCCGACCTGGCGATCATCCTGCTCGACGCCCGGAAGGGCACGGTCGAGCAGTCCAAGCGCCACGCGTTCATCAGCGCCCTGCTCGGGATCCCCCACCTCGCGGTGGCGGTCAACAAGATGGACCTGGTCGACTACTCGGCCGACCGGTTCGCCGAGCTGGTCGACGAGTTCGCCGGGTTCGCCGCCAAGCTCGGCGTCGCCGACGTGACCTACATCCCGATCTCGGCGCTCCGGGGCGACAACGTCGTCGAGCGGTCCGAGCGCCTGGCCTGGCACACCGGGCCGACCCTGCTCGGGTACCTCGAGGAGGTCGAGGTCTCCTACGACCACCCCGACGAAGTCCCGGCCCGGTTCCCGGTCCAGTGGGTGGTCAAGCCGGCGATCGGCGACTACCGGGGGTACGCGGGCCAGCTCGCCAGCGGGGCGCTCCGGACCGGGGACGAGATCGTCGTCCTCCCCGGGGGCCGGCGGACCCGGATCGCGGCGATCGACACCTTCGACGGGGAGCTCGACGAGGCGGTGGCCCCGCTGTCGGTGACGCTCCGCCTCGAGGACGAGCTCGACGTCAGCCGGGGCGAGCTGATCTGCCATCCCGACGCCGCCCCCGAGGTCGCCCGGGAGCTCGAGGCCGACCTCTGCTGGATGGGCGAGGCCCCGCTCCGGCCGGGGGCCCGGTACGCGATCAAGCACACGAGCCGGTCCGCGACGGCGATCGTCGACGTTCTCGTCGACCGGGTCGACGTCCACACGCTCGCCCGGGAGTCCGGTCCGGGCGAGCTCGCCCTCAACGACATCGGCCGGGTCTCCCTGCGCACGAGCGCCCCCCTCGCCCTCGACGCCTACCGGTCCAACCGCCGGACCGGGAGCTTCATCCTGATCGACGAGGCGACCAACGCCACCGTCGCCGCCGGGATGGTCGCCGCCGCCCGCCCCGCCTGAGGCGTCTCCCGCTCGGCCCGGGCCCCGGGCCCGCCGGTCGACCACATGTCCAGTCCTCGCGGCCGGGAATCGGGGGTCGGCCGGTCGGGCGCCGAAGAGATGGGCGTGGACATCTCGACGCATCTCCGCCTCTGGGGCACCGCGATCGCCGCGCTCCTCCTCGGGGCCGGCCCGGCCGGGGCGTCGGTCACCCCGACCTTCTATACGACGGCGTCCCCGCAGACCAGCGTCGGCTTCCAGGTGTTCGACCACGCGAACCTCCCGGCCAGCGCGACCGGATCGATCACCTTCAAGCTCTACGCCCCGGGCGACACGACCTGCCAGACGCCGGTGTTCGCCTCGACGGTTCCGGTCTCCGGAACCGGGTCCGACGATTCCCAGCGCTACACGACCCCGTCGGCCGGGACCTACCGGTGGATCGCCGCCTACAGCGGCGACGCCAACAACAGCCCGGTGGCCAACGTCTGCGGATCGGCCTCCCAGTCGGTGATCGTCAACAAGGTGTTCCCGGTCGTCACGGTCAACGCCGCGGCCGGGACCGCCGGGCGGATCCACGCCGTCGCGGCCCTGTCCGGGGGCTTCGCCCCGGCCACCGGGACGATCACCTTCACCGTCACCGGTCCCAACGACCAGTTCTGCGGGGGGGCCGCCGTCTACACGGCGACCGTCCCGGTCGGCGGGGCCGGATCCTACGACTCGG
>JAXDHK010000107.1:0-4873 GCA_034664545.1 Solirubrobacteraceae bacterium | reverse complement strand
TGGCCACCCGGGCGTGCTCGGCCCCGGTCAGCGTCCCGAGGAGGGCGTCCTTCTCGAGCGGGAGGAGGGCGAGCGGCGGGTCCTGGACGACGTCGCCCATCGGATCGCCGGTGACCCGGGAGGGGTTGCGGGCGATCAGGTCGGCCTCGCGGCGGTTCCACTCGGCCAGCAGGTCGTGGGAGGGGGCGCATCCGAGCAGGCCGGGGTGGGAGAGCCCGGCGAAGCGGATGCCCGGGAGGTGGCGGGAGGAGCAGTAGATGCCCTCGATGTCCCAGATCGCCTTGGCCGACTCGGGGTAGTAGTCGGTCAGGAAGCCGCCGCCGTTGTTCTTGGCGAAGAGCCCGGTGTAGCCCCACTCGTGCCCCTGGAAGGGGCCCATGTCGAGGATGTCGACCACGAGGATGTCGCCGGGCTCGGCCCCCCGGATGGCGAACGGGCCGCTCAGCATGTGGCACTTGTCGAGGTTGACGGCGGCGACGTCGCCGGCCGAGTCGGTGTTGTGGATCTGCTCGTCGGTCCACTCCTTGCACTCGATCCGGTAGGACCCGCCCGGGTCGACGGTGGCGACCGGGGGGATGTCCGGGTGCCAGCGGTTGTGACCGGGCACCGCCTGGTCGGCCATCGGCACGCTGAGGTCGCGGTCGATGCTGAAGATCACCTCGGGCATCCGTCGTTTCTCCTCTCGGGGGCCGTGTCGCTGCGGGTTGTGTGGGGGGCACCGGCGGCCCGGCCGGCGCCCCCACACGCTTTGTCGGCGACCGCCGCCCTAGACGGCGGCCGCCGTGGCAGGCGCATCGGCCATGGGCAGAGCCCCGGGCGTCGCCTTGCACACGTCGTGGCAGGTCTTCTCGAGCGTGCAGCACAGGGAGCAGATGGCGCCCTCGTGGTACGGGCACCCGGCCATGTCCGGGAGCTCGTAGCGCTGGCCGCAGACGACGCACTCGATCTCGGTCTCGATCTCCCCGGTCGCCCCGTCCTCGATCGCGTCCCCGCCGCCGAGGGTGTCGGTCCGGGCGATGTAGTACTTGCCCTTGGTGGCGATCGCCAGGATCGGCGAGAGGACCATGGCGATGCCGAGGGCGAGGAACGGCGAGTAGGCGGCGAGGACGTCGCCGAACGCGTTGTAGAAGGCGAGGATCGAGATGATCGACGCCACCGCCATCGACCCGAACCCGACCGGGTTGATCGCGTAGAGGTGGGCCCGCTTGAACTCGATGTAGGACGGGCTGAGCTTGAGCGGCTTGTTGATGACGAGGTCGGCGACGACGGCGCCGATCCAGGCGATGGCCACGTTCGAGTAGAAGCCGAGCACGGTGTTGAGGAAGCTGAACACCCCGACCTCCATCAGCGTCAGGGCGATCCCGACGTTGAAGAAGACCCAGACGACCCGGCCGGGATGCCAGTGGAAGACCCGGGAGAAGAAGTTCGACCAGGACAGCGACCCGGAGTAGGCGTTGGTGACGTTGATCTTCACCTGGGAGAGGAGGACGAAGAACACGGCGACGCCGACGATGATCCCGCTCGGGAGGAAGTTCCCGAAGCCCCCGAGGTACTGCTCGATCGGCTCGCCGGCCTTGGTCAGGCCGACCTTCGAGGCGACGTAGAAGGCGAGGAACGCGCCGCCGAGCTGCTTGAGGGCGCCGAGGATGACCCAGCCCGGTCCGGCGGCGAGGACGGCGATCCACCAGCGGCGGGCCGTGGCCTTGGTCTTGGTCGGCATGAAGCGCAGGTAGTCGACCTGCTCGCCGATCTGGGCGATCAGCGACAGGGCGATCCCGGCCCCGAGCCCCATCGAGATCCCGTCGAAGCCCGAGGTCTTGGAGTTGCCCTTGAAGCTGGTCCAGTGGGAGAAGGCGCTCGGGTCGTTGATCAGGATGGCGATGAACGGGGCGAACATCAGGACCAGCCAGATCGGCTGGGTCCAGACCTGGAGCTTCGAGAGCAGGGTCATCCCGAAGCAGACGAGCGGGATGATCACGAGAGCCCCGATCAGGTAGCCGAGCCACAGCGGGATGCCGAACCCGGTCTGGATCGCCTGGGCCATGATCGAGCCCTCGAGGGCGAAGAAGATGAAGGTGAAGCTCGCGTAGATGACCGAGGTGATCGTCGAGCCCAGGTAGCCGAAGCCGGCGCCCCGGGTCAGGAGGTCCATGTCGATCGAGTACTTGGCCGAGTAGTAGGCGATCGGGACCGAGGTCAGGAAGATCACCACGGCGGCGAGGAGCACGGCGACCAGGGCGTTGGTGAAGCCGTAGGTGATGGCGATCGACGCCCCGATGGCGAAGTCGGCGAGGTAGGCGATGCCGCCGAGGGCGGCGGTGGCGACGACGTACTCACTCCAGCGGCGGAAGGTGCTCGGGGCGTAGCGGAGCGAGTAGTCCTCGAGGATCGGGTTCTCGACGAGCTTCGCGAACCGCCGCTTCAGCCCGGGTCCTTCGTTGGGCGCGGCTGTGGTGGACATCCGGGGCACCTCCTCGTCGGGCCGATGGCGCCACGCCCGCTTCCCCCAGCGTCGCGCCCTTGCGGCGGCAGTCTCTCTAGCCGGCCCCCCGCCGCGCTACGACCGCCGGGCCAAGAATCGCGCCCGGGTTTCGACCGGCGGTTGAGCCGGGCCCGGTGGCGGCCGACCGGGGCCGCGGCCCGACCGGCGGGTGCGCGATCATGTCGCCGATGTGCGGCCTGGCCGGGGAGATCTGCTTCACCGGCGGCGCCGACGTCGCGGCGGTCGAGCGGATGGCGGCCGTGCTGGCCCCGCGGGGGCCGGACGGGAGCGGGGCCTTCGCGCAGGACGGGATCGCCCTGGCCCACCGGCGCCTCCAGGTGATCGACCTCTCGGCCAGCGGGCGCCAGCCGATGGTCGACCCCGAGCTCGGGCTGGCCATCGCGTTCAACGGCTGCATCTACAACTACCGGGAGCTCCGGGCCGAGCTCGAGGGCCACGGGTACCGGTTCTTCTCGCGCAGCGACACCGAGGTCCTGCTCAAGGCCTACCACCGCTGGGGCGAGGCGTTCGTCGACCACCTCCACGGGATGTTCGCCATGGCGATCGCCGAGCGGGCGACCGGGGACGTCGTGCTCGTGCGCGACCGCCTCGGGATCAAGCCGCTCTACCTGGCTCGGGTCGCCGGGGCGGTCCGGTTCGCCTCGACCCTGCCGGCGCTGGTGGCCGGCGGGGGCGTGGACACGTCGATCGACCCGGTCGCACTCCACCACTACCTGTCCTTCCACTCGGTCGTGCCGTCCCCGCGGACGCTGCTGGCCGGGGTGCGGCGGGTCGAGCCGGGGACGATCGTCCGCCTCGGGGCGAGCGGCCGGACCCAGACCTCGCGCTACTGGCGGGCCGCGTTCGCCCGGGACCCGGCCCGGGCGGGGATGGGGCCCGAGGACTGGAGCGAGGCCGTGCTCGAGGCGCTCCGGGTCGCGGTCCGCCGGCGGATGGTCGCCGACGTCCCGGTCGGGGTCCTCCTCTCGGGCGGCCTCGACTCGAGCCTGATCGTCGGGCTCCTGGCCGAGGAGGGCCAGGACCGCCTCGGGACGTTCAGCGTCGGCTTCGAGCGGACGGGGGGCCACGAGGGGGACGAGTTCGAGTTCTCGGACCTCGTCGCCCGCGACTTCGACACCGACCACCGCCGGATGGTGGTCTCCGACGACCGCCTGCTCCCGGCCCTCGGCCGGGCGATCGGGGCGATGAGCGAGCCCATGGTCAGCCACGACGTCGTGGCCTTCCACCTGCTCTCCGAGGAGGTCTCCAAGCACGTGACGGTCGTCCAGTCGGGCCAGGGGGCCGACGAGGTGTTCGCCGGCTACGACTGGTACGAGCCGCTGGGCGACCTCCCCGGCGACGGCCTCGACGCCTATGCGAGCCGGTTCATCGATCGCGACCACGCGGAGATCGCCGAGGCGCTCGAGCCCGCCTTCCTGGCCGACCAGGCGGCGAGCCGGGATTACGTCGCGGCGTACTTCGGGCGGCCGGGGGCCGACGCCGCCCTCGACCGGGCCCTGCGCCTGGACACCGAGGTGATGCTCGTCGACGACCCGGTCAAGCGGGTCGACAACATGACGATGGCCTTCGGCCTCGAGGGTCGGGTGCCCTTCCTCGACCACGAGCTCGTCGAGCTGGCCGCCGCCTGCCCGCCGGAGCTGAAGCTCGCCCAGGGCGGGAAGGGCGTCCTCAAGGCGGCGGCCCGGGGGGTCGTGCCCGACGCGGTGATCGACCGGCCCAAGGGCCACTTCCCGGTACCGGCCCTGATCCACCTCGAGGGGCCGTTCCTCGAGCTCGTGCGCGAGGCGCTGCTCTCCCCCCGGGCCCGGGAGCGGGGGATCTTCCGGCGCGGGTACGTCGAGCGCCTCCTCGGCGCCCCCAACGACGAGCGCACGCCCCTGGGGGGCAACAAGCTCTGGCAGCTCGGGCTGCTCGAGCTCTGGCTGGCCGAGCACCGGCTCTAGCTGGACGAAATGTCGTGTGTTCCTGGACCGCCGGTCCGGGTACGCTTTGGGGTGCGATGGAGAACTGGTGGACACGGCGGAGGGCCCAGCGGCGCAGGCGACGCGAGATCGCCCGGGCGGTCCGCGCCGAGTTCGAGCTCGAGCCGCCCCGCGGCCTGGCCCGGATCCGGTCGCTCATGAACGAGGTCGCCGCGCTCGAGCAGGCCCGGATGGCCGCTCAGGCCCGGGCGCGCGAGCGTCCGCGGCCCGAGCCGGCGCCAGCCCGCCGCCTGGCGCGCCGGTAGGTCAGCCCGAGAGGGCCGGGGCCTGCGCGGCGAGGTAGGCCCGCCAGCCGCCCCAGGCGGTGATGTCGCGCGCGGAAACGGCTGCCCCCGAGTCGCAGACGAAGCCCGGGACGCTCGACCCGTCGGCGAGCTCGACGGCGCCG
>JAXDHK010000106.1:0-4356 GCA_034664545.1 Solirubrobacteraceae bacterium | reverse complement strand
CTGATGTCGCTGCGCAGCCTCCTCGACCACGTCGCCCGGGACGACCAGGCCGTCGCCCTCGCCCGCTCGGGCGGTGACGCCTTCTGCGCCGGAGCCCTCCGCCCGTTCCTCCTCGCCGCGCTCCTCGACGGCGTCCCCGACGCTCCGGGTCACGGCGGGCCGGCGATCGTCGTCGCCCCCGACGACCGGGCCGCCCGGGACCTGGCCGGCGACCTGGCGAGCTGGCTCGGGCCCCGCCCGGTTCGCTACTACCCCTCCCGCGGGGTGACCTACGAGTCGCACCTGGCCCCGCCGCCCCACCTCGTCGGCCTGCGCATCGCCGCCCTCGACGCCCTCCTCGCCGCCGACGGGCCGACGGCCCCGGGGGCCGCCCCCGTCGTCGTCGTCTCGGCCCCGGCGCTCGCCGAGAAGGTGCCCGACCCGGCGCTGCGACCCCACTCGTTCGAGCTGCGCGTCGGGGAGCTCCTCGACCTCGACGAGTGCGCCCAGCAGCTCGTCGACTGCGGGTACGAGCGGACTCCCCAGGTCGAGGACCGCGGGCAGTTCGCGGTTCGCGGCGGGATCCTCGACGTCTACCCGGCGACCGGCGACCGGGCCGTCCGAGTCGAGCTGTTCGACATCGAGATCGAGTCCCTGCGGACGTTCTCGACCTTCACCCAGCGCTCGCTCGACTCGCTCGAGGCGGTCGAGATCGCCCCGGCCGCCGAGCTCGCCCTCGCCCACCGGATGCTGGCCGACGAGACGGCCTGGGTCGACGAGCGCCCCGACATCGCCGAGCTCCTCCCCGTCGACCGCTTCGGCCCCCTCCTGGACCTCGTCCCCCCGCGCACGACGCTCGTGGTCGCCGCCGCCGAGGAGATCGGACCGACCCTGGGCGACCACTGGACCGACGTCTGCGCCGCCTTCCACGACGTCGACGCCCACCACCTCTACGTCCCACCCGCCGAGATCGAGGCCCAGCTCGCCCGCCGCTCCCACGTGCGCCTCCACTCGATCAGCGGCGCCGCGCCCATCGAGTTCCACGCCCAGGCCGCCGGAAGCGTCGCCCGGTCCCTGGCCGAGGCCGAGGCCGGCCTCGAGAAGCTCCTGCGCTCGAACTACCGGACCGTGGTCACCTGGCCCCGGCGGGGCGAGGGCGAGCGCGCCGCCCACAACCTCGCCCGCCTGAGCGCCGGCTGGCTCGACGCCCGGGGCGCCCGCGGCCCGACCGACGGGCTGAGCTTCGCCCACGCCAGCCTCCGGGAGGGCTTCGTCGCCCCGAGCTTCGGGCTGGCCGTGATCCCCGAGCACCGCCTCTACCGCCGGCGGCGCACCCAGCAGTCGACGCCCTCGCTCGGCCGCCGGGGCGCCCTGCGCTCGAACGCCTCACTGCGGACCGGGGACATCGTCGTCCACGAGGCCCACGGGATCGCCCGCTTCGCCGGCTTCGACACCCGGACGGTCGCCGGGGTGACCCGCGACTACCTCTACCTCGAGTACCAGGGCGACGACCGCGTCTACGTCCCGACCGACCAGTTCGCCCGGATCTCCCGCTACGTCGGTGCCGGCGGCGATCACCCGCCGCTCTCCAAGCTCGGCGGGACCCGCTGGGACACGATGAAGGCCCGTGCCCGCCACGCCGCCCAGGAGCTGGCCGGCGAGCTCCTCCAGCTCTACGCCGAGCGCCGCCGCCGGGCCGGGCACGCCTTCTCCTCGGACGGCGACTGGCAGCGGGAGTTCGAGCAGCGCTTCGCCTTCACCGAGACCCCCGACCAGCGCGACGCGATCGAGGCGGTCAAGACCGACATGGAGGCCCCCCGCCCGATGGACCGCCTGATCTGCGGGGACGTCGGCTACGGCAAGACCGAGGTCGCCCTCCGGGCCGCGTTCAAGGCCGCGGCCGACGGCCGCCAGGTGCTGATGCTCGTCCCGACCACGATCCTCGCCCAGCAGCACTACGGCACGTTCAGCGAGCGCCTGGCCGACTACCCGTTCACCATCGAGCACGTCTCGCGCTTCCGGAGCCCGGCCGACCAGCGCGCCGCGATCGCCGGCTTCCGCGACGGCCGGGTCGACATCCTCGTCGGCACCCACCGCCTCCTCTCCCGCGACGTCCGCGCCAAGGATCTCGGCCTCCTGATCCTCGACGAGGAGCAGCGGTTCGGGGTCAAGCAGAAGGAGCTCCTGCGCCAGCTCCGCCTCCAGGTCGACGTGATCGCGATGTCGGCCACCCCGATCCCCCGGACCCTTCAGATGTCGCTCGCCGGCCTGCGCGACATCTCGGTGATCGAGACCCCGCCCGAGGGCCGCCGGCCGGTCAAGACGTTCGTCGGCGAGTACGACGAGGATCTCGTCCGCCAGGCGATCACCCGCGAGCACGACCGCGGCGGCCAGGCCTTCTTCCTCCACAACCGGGTCGAGACGATCGAGGAGACGGCCGAGCGGCTCCGCGGCCTCTGCCCGGGGGTGCGCTTCGTCGTCGCCCACGGGCAGATGGGGGAGACCGAGCTCGAGCAGGTGATGCTCGGCTACCTCCGCGGCGAGGCCGACGTCCTCGTCTGCACCTCGATCATCGAGTCGGGCATCGACATCCCCCAGGCCAACACCCTGATCGTCGAGCGCGCCGACACGTTCGGCCTCTCCCAGCTCTACCAGATCCGCGGCCGGGTCGGGCGCTCCCGGGAGCGCGCCTACGCCTACCTGCTCTTCGACTCGGCTGCCGCCCTCACGCCGACCGCCGCCCAGCGCCTGGCCGCCCTGTCGGACTTCACCGAGCTCGGCGCCGGCTTCCAGATCGCCATGCGCGACCTCGAGCTCCGGGGGGCGGGAAACCTGCTGGGCGACGAGCAGTCCGGGCATGTCGCCGCCCTCGGGTTCGAGCTCTACATGCAGATGCTCGACGAGGCCGTCCGGGCCGCCGGCCCCCAGGACGAGGACGAGCCCGAGTGGGAGACGGTCCGCCTCGACGTCGACGTCGACGCCTACGTTCCGGCCGAGTACGTCCCCTACGAGCAGGCCAAGATCGACGTTCACCGGCGCATCGCCGGGGCGCTCGAGGTCGCCGCCCTAGCGACGCTCCGCGAGGAGCTCGAGGACCGCTTCGGGCCGGTGCCCGAGCCGCTGGAGAACCTCCTGAGCCTCCAGCGGGCCCGGATCAAGCTCGGCCAGGCCGGGGCGCGGACGGTCAGCTTCCGGGGCGGCCGGCTGACGATCGTCCCGATCGAGCTCGACTCGGTCCGGGCCAAGGCGCTCCGGGCGGAGCTGCCCGAGGCCCTCTACGAATCCGGTCGGTCGCAGGTCTCGGTGCGCGTGCCCGACGATCCCGCCAAGCGCTTCCCGGCCCTCCTCGCCGCCGCCGACGCCGTCCTCGCCGCTGCGCGTGCGGCCGCCTGACTCCGCTACCATGCCCGCCGCGTGGCCCGCTCCCTCCGATCACTACTGGCGCTTGGCGCCCTGATCCTGTGCGGCGGCCTCCTCGCCGCCTGCGGCGACAGCGTCCCCAGCGGGGCGGTGGCGAAGGTCGGCAACGTCACGATCTCCAAGGCCTCGTTCACCCACTGGCTGACCGTCGCCCAGAAGTCGCAGGCCGCCTCGACGACGCCCGGCGCCCCGGTCGCCCCACTCGACCCGCCCAACTTCTCGGCCTGCGTCGCCTTCCACCAGAAGAACGACCCCAAGCCCCCCAAGGGCCAGCCGAACCCGACGCCGGCCTCGCTGAAGACCCAGTGCCAGCAGCTCTACAACGCGGCCCGCGACCAGGTCATGCCCTTCCTGATCACCGCCGACTGGCTCCAGGGGGAGGCCGCCGACCAGGGCGTCAAGGTGACCGACGCCGAGATCGCCAAGATGCTCAAGACGATCGAGGCCCAGCGCTTTCCGACTCCCGCCCAGCTCCAGCAGTTCCTGACCAGCTCGGGCGAGACCAACGCCGACCTCCTCTTCCGCGTGCGCATCGACACGCTCTCCAACAAGCTCCGTACCAAGGTGACCGGCGCCAAGGTGGCCATCACCCCGGCCGACATCTCGACCTACTACGCCAAGAACCCGACCCGCTTCAGCCAGACCGAGCGGCGCGACCTGCGCATCGTGCTGGTCAAGACGGCGGCCCAGGCCAACCACGTCCTCGCCCTCATCAAGTCGGGCCAGAGCATCGGCAAGGTCGCCAAGCAGTTCTCGGTCGACCAGGCCACCAAGGCCCGGGGGGGCGCCCTGGTCGGCGTCCAGCGCGGCCAGCAGGACAAGGCGCTCGACGCGGCGATCTTCGGGGCGACCCTCGGCCGGCTGGTCGGCCCGGTCAAGACCCCCTTCGGCTATGAGATCTTCCGCGTCCAGAAGATCACGCCCGCCACCAAGCAGACCCTCGCCCAGGCGACGCCC
>JAXDHK010000105.1:0-3923 GCA_034664545.1 Solirubrobacteraceae bacterium | reverse complement strand
GCCGCGGACCGCGTCGCGCGGATCGGCGATCAGGGTCGCGTCCCCCGGGTCCTCGAGCTCGTAACCGGCGGGTGAGGAGACGACGACGTCGAGGCCGGCGAGACCGCCGATCAGGGCCAGCGACCGGGCGACGTTGTTTCCGTCGCCGACGTAGGTCAGCCGGAGTCCCTCGAGCCGGCCGAAGGTCTCGCGAATGGTCATCAGGTCGGCCAGGGCCTGGCACGGGTGGTGGCGCTCGGTCAGCATGTTGATCACCGGCACCTCGGAATGGGCCGCCAGCTCGGCGATCATCTCGTGGGACCCCGTCCGCACCCCGACGGCGTCGACGTGGCGGGAGAGGACCATCGCCGTGTCCCGGATCGTCTCTCCCCGGCTCAGCTGGAGCTCCCCCGCCCGGAGGATCATCGGATGCCCGCCGAGCTCGACGATCCCCGCCTCGAAGGTGATCCGGGTCCGGGTCGACGGGGCCTCGAAGACGAGCGCGATCGTCCGCCCCTCGAGCGTCCGGGACGAACGCGGGGCCGCCTTGAGCTCGATCGCCCGCTCGACGAGATGCTCGAGCTCATGCTTGGCCAGCTCGGTTCCGGTGAGGAAGTGCCGGGGCATCCGGGTCAAGAGTTTATGTGCGTCCCGACGGCCGATGCCAAGATCACCCGCATGCGAGTCCTCCTCGTCTGCCTCGCCGGCGGCATCCTCGCCGGATGCGGCTCGGGCGGCTACGGTCCCACCGATCTCTCGACCGACACCGCGCCACCCGCGCCGAATCCGGCCCCACTGCCCGTCCGGTCGCCCGGCCGGCCGGTCCGGGTGGTCACCATGCGCGGCCTCGCCTTCCACCCGGCCGCGGTCACCGTCGCGGTCGGCCAGAGCGTCGAGTGGGTGAACCGGGACGCCATCCGCCACAACGTCACGACCCTCGACGCAGCCACGATCGCCTCACCCGACCTTCCGCCCGGCGGCCGCTTCGCCTACGTCCCGGCCCGGACCGGGCGGCTGCGCTACTACTGCACGATCCACCCCTCGACCATGACGGCCGTGCTGATCGTCACGGCCCGGTGAGCCCGGCCGCTCACCGAGAAGGCCGCGACCGGGACCATCTCCGCCGCGCGCCCGGCTCATCGTCACCGCGCGCGGCGACGGGCTTCGGCTGAGCGGGCTCGACCTCCCGCCCGAGGCCGACCGCATTGACGCCCCGGGCGCGGGCTCGACGGCGGAGCCCGCCGGGGGGCGGGCCGTGGCGGGCCGGAGGTTGAGGGATTTCCCCAGTTGGCAAGCCGGCGGCGCCTGCGTACTCTGCGCCCCAGGGTCGTCCCGCGCGGCCCGCACGGGGGTGCGGGGGTCGAGCTTGGCCACGCAGCCGCGAAGCGACTAACTCGGAGGTCGAGACAAAGTGCAGACGTCGAACGCAACTGGCCAACCTGGTCGTCCCGCGGCAACGGCCGGGCAATGGGGTCGCGTCCGGTCATGGCGCCGGGCGGTGGTCCGGCTCGGGGTCGTCGTGGCTCTGCTCGGAGTGGCTCCCGGCGCCTCGGCGGCCGGGGCGCCGGCCGTAGCGACGACCGCGACCTCTTCGCTCGCCTTCGCCTGCGCGCCGACAAGCATTCGCGTCGGCCTGGCGACGACCTGCACGGTCACGGTGACCGGCGCCATCCATCCGACCGGCACCGTGGCCTTCACGAGCGACTCGCCCGGCAACTTCAGCGCGACGTCGTGCACACTGGCGCTGATCGGCGGCAACCAGGCGCGCTGCCGGGTGACCTACACGCCCACCGGAACCCAGACCGGCTCGCATCAGATCACGGCGAGCTACTCGGGCGACCCAGCCGACGCGACGAGCCAGGCGATGACGACCGTCGACGTCCCACGCGGGTCGACCACCACGACGCTCTCCTGCCCGCAGCTCGGAGATCCGGGAGTGTCGATCACCTGCACGGTCACCGTGACCGGCTCCGCCGCCGCTCCGGCCCCGACCGGCCAGGTCACGTTCGGCCGAAACCAGCCGGACGGCTCTTTCAGCGCGCCGGGGTGCACGCTCGTAGCCGGCAGTGGCGCATCGTCCACCTGCTCGATCGATTACCACGAGACGAGCTACACCCACCACAAGATCTACGCGAACTATCTCGGCGACGCTGACCTCGCCCCGAGCTACGCCACCGCCGACGTGTTCTTCTTCACGTGATGCAGCTCGCGCGGAAGTCGCCGGGTAAGGGTTGGGACCCCGCGGCCGCAGGGCCCCGCGGCCCGGCTGTGGCCTGAGCGACTGCGACCTCTCGCAGCCCGTCGATCAGCGGGGTTCCACTCGGCGGCATTCCTCGCCGGGCCGCTCACCGAGAAGGCCGCAACCGCGACCATTTCCGCCGCGCGCCCGGCTCATCGTCCCCGGGCTCGACCGCCGAGTTCGCCTGGTCGGCCTCGGCGGCTTCCCCGGCCGGCGGGCCGGCCTCGGTGGGCTGGCGCCCGACCCCCGCATCCCCGACCGGCCCGACGTCAGCAGGCCCGGTGCCCTCGGCTGGTCCACCCGGCCCCGGCGTCGCCTGGCCGAGCCCGGCGGTCTCGGCCCGATCGACGGTCAGGTCGGCCGCGGCGGCCCCGGACAGGTGCCCGAGCATCGCCGCCCGCTCGGCCCGGTGGGTCAGCTCGGCGGCCAGGGCGATCTCGGCCAGCTCGGCGATCTCGGCCAGCTCGGCGTCCCGGGCCGCCCGGTCCCGCTCGGCCGCCTCGGCGAGCTCGGCCTCCAGGGCGATCCCAGCGGTCCGGGCCGCCTCGGCCAGCTCGGCCGCCTGGTCGGCCCGGGCCGTGGCCGCCGCCTCGGCGAGCTCGGTGATCAGCGTGACCCGAGCCTGCTCGGCCGCCGTGGCGAGCTCGGCCGCCTGGGCCGCCCGGGCGAGCTCGGCCGCCGTGGCGAGCCCCGCGGCCTGAGCTGTCCGGGCCCGCGCGGCCTCCAACGCGAGCTCAGCCGCCTGGGCGGCCCCCGCCAGCTCGGCGATCCTCCCGAGCTCGGCCGCCTGGGCCGCGCGCGACCGCTCGGCCTCCGCAGCCAGCGTCGCGGCCTGCGCCTCCTGGGCGACCCCGGCCTCGGCGGCCAGCTGCGCAGCCTGGGCCGTTCGCGCCGCCTCGGCCTCCTCGGCCAGCGGTGCCGCCTGTACCGCCTGGGCGAGTCCGGCCTCGGCAGCCAGCTCCGCGGCCTGGGCCCTCCGCGCCTGCTCGGCCTCCCGTTCGAGCTCAAGCGCCCGACTCGCCCGGTCCTCGGCACGCTCCGCGGAAAGCCCGTCGGCGTCGGCCGCCGGGTCCTCCGAACCCTCCCCCGCCACCGCCTCGGCGTCGGCCGCCGGGTCCTCGGCACGCTCCGCGTCCAGCCCCTCGGCGTCGGCCGCCGGGTCCGGGGCTTCGAGGGCCTCAGCCTGCACCGACGCTGGGGCGCCGTCGGCGCCCGGGGCCTCGGGCGGCCCGCCGGCCTCCGGGTCGCCCGAGGCCTCGGATACCGGGACCGGGTGGCTCGCCGCCGGCGGTGGCGACGACCCGCCCGGGGCCTCGGCCGAAGTTCGGGGCGCCCCGGGGGGTGGTGGCGGCGACTCGGTCGGGGCGGGTTCCCCGGGGGGTGGTGGCGGCGTCGTGACGGCGGGGACCTGGGCCGGGGCCGGCGTCGTCGCGGTCGGTGGGGGCGCCGGGCTCCGCGAGACCCGCATCGCGGCCGGGCTCGGGCTCGGCGCTTCGCCGGCCCGGCCGGCCGGTCCGCTCCCTCCGGCCTCCGAGCCCGTCCTGGCCAGGTCCCCCTGGAGCGTCCACTCGGCACCGTGGTACCGGGCGGCGATTCCGGCGCAGTCCGGGCAGGTCGAAAGATGGTCGTAGAGCCGATCGAGATCCTTGGCCGAGATCCGGCCCTCGCTCCGCTCGCCGAGGAGCCCTGGAATCGCGTGACACCG
>JAXDHK010000104.1:0-3429 GCA_034664545.1 Solirubrobacteraceae bacterium | reverse complement strand
GACCACCACGGCATCCCGTCCTTCCGCGTCCGGGGCCGGATCTTCGCCTCCGTGCCCGACGACCGGCATCTGCGGATCATGGCCCCCGAGGAGGAGATCCGGGCCGCGGTGGCCGAGGACCCGGCGGTCTACGCCGAGTTCTGGTGGGGGTCCCGCCTGGCGTGCGTCGTCGTCGAGCTCGACCGAGCCGATCCCGACCAGGTCGCCGAGCTGGTCACCGACGCCTGGCGGCGGAGGGCCCCGGCCCGGCTCGTGCGTGCCCTCGACGCACCCCCGGGCAGCGGGCCGCCGGCCTAGAAGACCCGGACTCCGACCGACCGGCTGTAGATCACCTGGCGGGCCCCCGGCCGCGTCCAGGCCAGGCGCAGGGAGCCCGAGGCCGGGATCCCCACCCGGGCGTCGACGTAGCCCCGGCGTCCGTCGGTCGGGACGGTGGCGATCGTCCGGAACGCCCGGCCGTGCTGGCGGCGAAGTTGGACCTGGACCGTCTCGGCCGCCCCGTAGGGGGCCAGGCGGACGAAGCCCCAGACGCGCAGGCGCCGGTTGCGCCGGACGGCGTGCGCCGGCAGGTAGACCGGCAGCCGGTAGGACGCGTAGGCCGGCTTGCGCTTGCCGGAGTGGTACTCGAGGCCGGTCTGGAAGCTCGCCCCGACCCGGGCCAGGGCGCTGGTGCCCGGGCGCAGGCTGTCGTCGCGCAGGAGGAACTGGGAGAGCGTGCGCACGTGGGGGTTGGTGTAGGCGATGAACTCCGACTGGTTGAGGTAGGCGGCCTGGAGGTTCAGGGAGACGCCGATCGGGCTCGGGGGCTTCGACTGGTAGCCGAACTCGGTCAGGTACAGGGGCAGCCCGCCCGGGCGATCCTCCCCGTAGGCGGCGAGGATCCGCTGGAGCGCGTCGGTCAGCCGGCCGAGGCTCGCGATCGTCACGAAGTCCGGGTCGGTCGGCGGGCGGTTGGGCGCGAAGATCAGCTCGTAGGGGTGGTGGGCCCAGCCGCTCGCCTGGAAGAGTCCCGGATGATCCCGGGCGAACCGGGCGGTTCCGGCCGCGTCGACCGGGCACCCGCGCACCGTCGCGGCGCTCCCCCGAAGCGGCCGGTAGCGGTCGTCGAGGCAGTAGAGCTGGCGGATGAAGTGGAGCGGCTTGATCGAGCCGGTGCAGATGCTCGCCTGGCGGACCGCCGAGCATGGCGGGAGGCCCTTGGTGTTCAGCCCCTTCGGGGCCGTCTCGCCCACCAGGATCGTGTCGCTCCCGTGGCCGGTGGCCGCCAGCCCGGCGTAGGCGGCGTCGACCAGCTGGCGGTAGATGGTCGGCGCCCGCTCGATCAGCCGCCCGCCTCCGCCCGGGACGAGCTGGGGGGTCAGCCAGCCCGGCTGGTTGGGCTCGTTCCAGATCGCCCAGTAGTCGACCCGCGGCAGGAGCGTCAGGGCTCCCGGGTGCCCCGGATTGAAGGTCGGCTTGGGGGCCGCGAAGTCCCCGCTGTACCGGGTGGCCACGGCCCGGACGAAGTCGCCGAAGTCCTTGGCCCGGGGCTCGAACGTCGGCTCGATGTCCGCCCGGGGCGGCGACCCGGTCGCCCAGAGGGGCGCCGGGTCGGTCAGGTTGAAGTTGACCCCGATGCCCTTGGCCGCCGCGAGCGTCACCAGCCGGTCGTAGCGCTCCCACGATGCCGCCGGGTACCCGTTCGGGTCGGTGGCGTCGAAGTTGGGGCGCGTCTTCGACTTCGGCTCGGGGGCCACGAGGGCCCAGAAGACCGACACCCGGACCCGGTTGACCCCGAGCGCGTGGAGGGTGTCGAGCGTCTGCGACACCCCGACCGGCGTGTTGTAGATCAGCAGGCTGTCGTCCTGGAAGGTCGACTCCCGGGGCGCCGGCGGGGCCCCGAGGGCGCTCGCCGCCGCCAGGCCCCAGGCGACGAGGGCGAGGACCAGGATGACCAGCCGGCGCGGCCTCATGTCGTCCCCGCCGGAGCCGCCGGGGCCGCCGGAGCCGCCGGAGCCGCCGGAGCCGCCGGACTCGCCGGAGTCGCGGGAGTCGCGGGAGCCGCCGGCGCCGTCGGGCTCGGAGCCGGGGTCGTGGCGGCGGGCGGGGCGGTCGCGCCCGTGCGCTTCGCCCCGGCGGCCGGCCCGGGTGCCGGACCCGTCCGGCGCAGGGCGTCGAGATACTGGCGGACCCCGGCGTGGGACTGGGGGTCGAGGTAGAGCGCCGGGCCGAGGTCACGGAGCGCCTGGGCCCGGTCGCCCCGCTGCTCGAGGTCGAAGCCGGCCAGCTGCTCCCAGGTCGTCGCGTCCGACGGGGCCAGGCGGACGGCCCGGACGAGCGCGGCCCGGGCCGCCGTCGGGCGCCCGGCCGAGGTCTCGATCGTCGCCAGGTCGAAGAGCGGCTCGACCGAGAGGGGGTCGCGGCTGGCCGCCGTGGTCGCCGCCGCCCGGGCCGCCCCGTAGTCGTGGCGGGCGAGCGCCGCGAAGGCCGCCGCCCCGGCCTGCTGGGAGCGCAGCGGCTGCCACTGCGACCAGGCCATGATCGCGGCCAGGCCGACCGCGGCCGCCGCGCCCAGGGCCCGGATCGGCCGGCCGGTGAGGACGGCCAGGCTGGGACGCCCGCCGTCCGGAGCCCGCCCGCCCCCCGCCGGCCCGCGCCCGGCGACCCAGCCGGCGCACAGCAGGGCGATCACGGCGTCGCCGGGGACGAAGAAGGTCCAGTCGATCAGGGAGTGGACGCCGAAGACGACGACGCAGGCGATCATGGTCAGGAGCCCGATCCGCTCGGGCGTGTAGTCGACCCGGCGCCCGCCGGTCGCCCAGCCGAAGGGGCTGGCCGCCCGGACCGCGGCCACGCCCCAGGCCGCGCAGAAGAGCAGGCTCAGGACCAGGCCCGCGACGCCGAGGTCGGCCAGGGTCTGGACCGCGTACCCGTGGGCGTGCTGGACCTCGAGCGTGTCGGTCCGGTAGAAGGTCCGGGCGGTCGGATACCCGCCGGCCCCGACGCCGACCAGCGGATGGTCGCGGGCGATCTTCAGGGCGTCGTTCCAGTACCGGGCCCGGACGCTCCCGACCGCGGTCAGCCGGCTCGGGTCGTTCGGGGGCGTCGTCGCGTGGGGGTCGGTCAGCGCCCGCCAGGCGTGGGAGACCGAGCCGCCGAGGCCGCGCGAGCTCGCGCTCAGGGCGCCGACGAGGCCGACCGGGACGAGCGCCAGCGCGACCAGGGCGCCGAGGCCTGCCCGCCGCCGGAGCTCGGGCGACGCCGGCCAGCGCGAGGCCGCGAAGCGGACGCCGAGCCCGGCCGCGGTGACGAGGACGGCCGTGCCGGCGACGAGGAGCCCGAGCAGGTGGCCGTCGTGGATCCGGGCGGACAGCACGACGTGGTCGGCCGAGAGGGCCGTCCGCGAGAAGGCCCACCCGACGACCGCGGCCGCCCCGAGCCCCCCGAGCC
>JAXDHK010000103.1:0-2909 GCA_034664545.1 Solirubrobacteraceae bacterium | reverse complement strand
CGCTGGCCGCGGCGGCGAGCAGCGACGCGGCGGGCTCACGGTCGAGCGCCGGGCCGATCGCGTCCGACAGCGCGGCGTATGCGTCGCGCCCGGCCGAGCCCGGAGGCCGACCGGCGGTGATGTCGGTTACCGCCGCGACGATCTCCCGATACCAGCCGAGCACCGTCCGGGGGTCGGCGTCCTCGATGCCGAGCGTCCGGGTGGCGATGGTGACCGCCAACGGCCCGGCCAGGCTGGTCCGGAGCTCGGCCGCCCCACCGGGCTCGATCGCGTCGATCAGGCGCTCGGCCTCCCCGGCCACGAGCTCGGTGAACCGGGCGTGGACGGCGGTCCGGCGAAACGGGCGGGCGAACGGGTCGCGGTGGCGGCGGTGGTCGTCGCCGTCGCGGGTGAGCATGCTCGGACCGACCACCCGCCCGGTGGAGAAGCGGGGGTCGTCGACGGTGAACGTCGCCGGGTCGCGCATGACCTCGATGGCGAGGTCGCGCCGGGTGACGAGCCACCCGCCGAGGGCCGGGACCCAGGACACGGGCTCGCGGGTGCGCAGGCGGGCGAGCAGCCCGTGGGGATCGCCCTCGAGCTCAGCGAGGGTGGCGGTCGCGCCGAGCGGGAACCGCTCGACCCACGGGCTCCGGGCATCCATCGGGAGACCATATGTCGAGAAGTCCGGATCGGCTCCGTCTACGCATCGGAACGCCTGCCTTCACGGCGGGCAGGTAGCCAGCCGGGTCTCCGGCGCTACTGCTTGGCGATCCAGGCGAGGATGCCCCGGGAGTGAGCGATCACCGTCCCGTCGGACAGCTTGAGCGCCGGGAGCTTCGTCGCGCCGGTCGCGTCGCGCAACGCGTCGCGGGAGCCCTTGCGCAGGAACGGGAGCGGACTGCCGTGGCCGGCGATGACCTTGTCGTACTCGATGCCGGCGGCGCGTAGGGCCTCCTGCACGCGACGGCACGGATGGACCTTCGGGCCTCCGTCATCACCTTCGCAGACAAACAGCGTCGGGCGCTCAGCCATCTCGATCCTCCGTTGCGTGGGCTCGGGAGGAGGCTAGCGCCGCGGGCCCAGCCGATGCCCCGCCCGCCGGGTACGGGCCGGGGGCTCAGCCGCGGCGGAATCCCCGCAGCGCCAACGGGACGAAGATGAGAAGTAGCCCGGCCAGCCAGGCGACGGTTCCAAGCGCCGGGGCGAGGGCGTCTGCGTGGCCGATCGTCAGCGATCGGACGGCATCCACGGCGAGCGTGACCGGGTTGACCTGACCGAACGCCCGGAGCGCACCGGGCATCGAGGCGACGGGGACGAACGCAGACGAGACGAAGGTCAGCGGGAAGACCCAGATGAACCCGGCCGACTGGGCGGTCTCCGGATCTCGCACCGACAGCCCCACGCAGGCACTGATCCATGAGAAGACGTAGGAGAAGCCGAGCACGAGCGCGAAGGCCAGCCCGAGGTCGTAGATCGGCTCGGTGGGCCGGAACCCGACGGCGACTCCGACGAGGACCATGACGATCAACGTCAGGACGTTCAGCGCCAGGTCCGCCGTCGTGCGTCCGATCAGCACCGCCGAGCGGGCCATCGGGAGCGAGCGGAAGCGGTCGACGATGCCCGCCTTGAGGTCCTCGGTGAGCCCGATGCCGGTCAGCAGCGCCCCGAAGATGGCCGTCTGGACGACGATGCCGGGCATCAGGAAGTCGACGTAGGCCACCTTCCCCGTACTGATCGCGCCGCCGAAGACGTAGCGAAAGAGCAGCACGAACATGACGGGCTGCACGAAGGCGAACACGACGAGGCTCGGCCGCCGCAGGGTCTTCCGGAGCTGCCGGCCGGCCATCACCCGACTGTCGGCAACCGCCTCGGAGAGGGTCAGTCGGTGCCGTTCGGGTCTGGCCTGCGCCACGGAGGTCATGCTGCCTTCCGTGCGGGTAGCTCGGCCCGTCGTCCCGTCAGGCTGAGGAAGACATCGTCGAGACTCGGCTGGTGGAGCTCGACCGCCACGATCCTCAGTTGGTGGGTGTCGAGGCGGCGAACGGCCTCGGCCGACGCGCTCGGGTCGGCGACTGCGAGGCGGATCTCCCCGGCGGCGGCGTCGACCGCCGGGTCCTCGCCGACCGCGAGATCGGCGAGCGCTCGACCCGCCCCGACGGCCTCGGCCGGGTCGGCGACGCGCACGAGGAGCACGTCCGTGCCGATCGTCGCCTTCAGCTCCGATGACGTTCCCTGCCCGGCGATCCGGCCGCGCTCTACTACGGCGATCCGCTGGGCCAGGCGGTCGGCCTCCTCGAGGTACTGCGTGCTCAGCAGGATCGTCGTTCCTTCCCGCCGGAGCTCATCCACGGCGTCCCAGAGCTCCTGGCGGGTCCGCGGGTCGAGGCCGGTGGTCGGCTCGTCGAGCAGCAGGACCGGGGGCCGGCCGACGAGGCTCGCGCAGAGGTCGAGCCGGCGACGCATGCCGCCCGAGTACGTCGAGACCCGCCGGTCGGCGGCTTCTCCGAGCGAGAAGCGGTCGAGCACCTCCCGAGCCCGGGCGCGCGCCTGGGCGCCCGGCAAGCGATAGAGGCGGCCCACCATCTCGACGTTCTCGCTCCCGGTCAGCTGCTCGTCGACGGCCGCGAACTGTCCGGCCAGGCCGATCCGCCGACGCACGGCCAGCGAATCGCCGACGACGTCGTGCCCGAGCACGCTCGCCCGGCCGCCGGTCGGGCGCAGCAACGTGGCCAGGATCCGCACGAGCGTCGTCTTCCCGGCCCCGTTGGGCCCGAGTAGCCCAAGGGTCGTTCCGGCCTCGACCTCGAGGTCGAGGCCGTCGAGCGCGACGACGTCCCCAAAGCTGTGGCGCACGTCCTCGACGAGGATCGCCGTCATGCCGGTCACGATCGTTGCGCGAATCGGGAGCCGGACCCCGACGGACGCTC
>JAXDHK010000102.1:0-5811 GCA_034664545.1 Solirubrobacteraceae bacterium | reverse complement strand
CACCGACCGCGGCGAGCGCGACGGCGACGGGTCGTGCTCGGTTGTCGGCCGGTCGACGCAGCCTCCGGAGGATGCCGAAGCCGCCCGGCCGGGGCGCCTCGACTCGACGCATATACGAGTAATCCACCGGGACGCCGGCCGTCGTGGCAGGATGCGTGGATGCAGACGCAGCGCCCCGGGCCGCCCCGGGCCCCCCGCGCTCAGATCGCCCTCAATTGCACCCTCCGCCGGCGGACCGGGTCCCCGATCCCGGCCCAGACGCTCGACGTCGGCCCCGACGGGATGCGGGTCACAAGCCAGCGCCCGCTCACCGAGGACGAGACGGTCGACTTCGACCTCCCGAACTTCGAGATGCGGATCGCCGGCCACGCCCGGGTCCTCCGCCACCAGCGCGCACACGTCTACGTGCTGCGGTTCGAGCACCTGCCCGAGCCGATGTCCCGCCGCCTCCACGCCCTGGCGATCAACTCCCGCTGACGGACTCGGGCCCCCCCGCCCTCGGGCACCGGCCGGCTCAGGCCGAGGCGACGGCCAGTCGGTCGAGCTCGTCCGCGGTCAGGCTGAGCTCGGTCATCGGCAGGAGGGCGGTCAGCTGCTCGGGCGTGCGGGCGCTGGCGATCGGGGCGGTCACCGTCGGCTGGGCCAGGAGCCAGGCGAGGGCGACGGCGGCGACCGTGGTCGCGTGGGCGGCGGCCACGGCGTCGAGGGCCTCGAGCACGGCGATGCCCCGGGCGTCGAGGTAGGCCCGGGCCCCGGACGCCCGGGGCCCGGCGACCGTCGATCCGTCCGGGCGGTACTTGCCGGTGAGAAAGCCCCGGGCCAGGGCGAAGTACGGGAGGCACGCCAGCCCCTCCCGGGCCACGAGGTCCCCGAGCTCCGACTCGTACTCCCGCCGCTCGACCAGGTTGTAGTGGGGCTGGAGGGCGACGAACCGCGCGAATCCCCGCCGGTCGGCCACCCCGAGCGCCGCGGCCAGTCGCGGGGCGGTGTAGTTCGAGGCTCCGACGTGGCTGACCTTCCCGGCCCGGACGAGCCCGTCGAACGCCTCGAGCGTCTCCTCGATCGGGGTGTCCGGGTCGTCGCGGTGGGCGTAGTAGAGGTCGATGTGCTCGGTCTGGAGGCGCCGGAGCGACTCGTCGGCGGCGGCCCGGATGTTGGCCGCCGAGAGCCCCTCGTAGCCCGCGGCCATGCCGACCTTGGTGGCGATCACCAGCCAGTCCCGGTTGGCCCGGGCGAGCATCCACCGCCCGAGGATCGCCTCGGACTCCCCCCCGGCGTAGAGGTCGGCGGTGTCGATGAAGTTGCCCCCGACCTCGATGTAGCGGTCGAGCACGGCGACCGACTCCCGCTCGTCGGCCGTCCACCCGAACACGTTGCCCCCGAGGCAGAGGGGAAAGACGTCGAGGTCAGTGCCGGCAATCCTGCGCATCGATGCTCCTTGCGGTCGGATGGTGGGTTCTCGGAGCGGTCCCCGCCCGACATCCGGGGGCGTGCCGAGGATGGCTCGGCGGACTCGGCCGGGGAGCACCGAGCCGCCGGGCGCCGGTCAAACGCCCGAGGAGCCGGGGAACACGGCGACCGTGGCCGTGAAGCCGTGGAGGAACGACTCGCCCCCGACCGGTCCGATCTCCCCGGCCGCGAAGAACCCGGCGGTCGGGATGGCGCCGAGCTCGGCGGCCAGCGTCCCGCTGTCGTGGTCGGGCACCCCGAACATCCCCCGTCCCCGCCCGTTGCACGTGAACATGAGCGCCCCGGCCGGGGGCCGGCCGCCGAGGGCCGTCCGGCGCAGCCCGAGCGCCTCGCGCAGGTCCCGGTCGGCGCTCCGGGCGTCCCGGGCGTGGAGGCGCACGATCTGCCCGGTCGAGACCGGGGCCCCGACCGCGATCGAGCCCACCTCGGGGTCGGCCCCGAGCAGCCCCCGGACGAGGAAGTCGCCCTGCTCGTACTCGGGCTTGCCGGCGTCGATCACCAGGCCGACGAGGAGGCCCCCGTTGATCAGTCCCCGCTCCCGGTCGGTCAGCTCCTCGAAGACCTCGCGCAGCTTGGCCAGAGCCGACTTCCCGGCCAGCTCGGCGATCACGTGGCCCTCGGCCCGGGTGATGGTCAGCTCGGGCCCGAGCGGGGCGGCTCCCTGGGAGACGCACGGGAGCATCTCGACCCCGTCGAGGCGGGCCCCAACCATCCCCGACTCGAGCACCAGCTCGTCGCGGAAGAGGGCCGCCGTGTGCTCGAAGGTCCGCCCGCTCGAGAGGCCCCCGAGCACCGGGACGCCCGGGGCCTCCCGATGGAGCCGGCGGAGCAGGACGTCGGTGGCGAACGAGTACGGGTCGGGCAGGAGGATCACCCCGCTCGCCCCGGCCAGCCCCGGAACGCCGTCGAAGCCGGTGTCGGGGTCCGAGGTCGCGTGGAACGTCGTCGCCGTGCCCTCGCCCAGGGCCGCCGCCCAGACGACGACCGCCGTCGCGTCCTCGATCTCCTGGCTTCCGCCGAGGACCCCGCCCGCCCCGCAGCCGATCAGCTGGTCGGGGGCGCAGGCCTCGTGGACGGCCTCGAGCGTCGTCTCCGGGGCCGCCAGGTGCGAGCCCGAGGCGAACACCACGGCCAGATCGACCGGGCGGCCGCCCAGGGCGCCGGCGGCGGCCCGCCCGGCGGCGATCGCCCCCGACCGGACGTCCGAGGCGGTGGAGAGCCCACAGCCGATGCGTATGCCCACGACGGTGACGATACTGGCGCCATGGCCGGCCGGGTAGTCGCGATCTTCGGGCCGACCGGCGTCGGCAAGACCGCCGTCGCTATCGCCCTCGCCCGGCTCCTGCGCGCGGCCGGCGAGCGTCCGGTCGCCGTCTCGGCCGACGCCCTCCAGGTCTACCGGGGCCTCGAGATCCTGACCGGGGTCGCCACCCCGGCCGAGCGGGCCGAGCTCGAGCATCGCCTGGTCTCCTTCGTCCCGGTCACCGACTCGTTCAGCGCCGGCCGCTACGCCCCGCTCGCCCACGCCGAGATCGACCGCCTCCTCGCCGAGGGGAGCGTCCCGATCGTCATCGGCGGGACCGGCCTCTACCTCCGGGCCGCGCTCACCTCGCTGTCCCTCCGCCCCCCGCCCCCGCCCGAGCTCCGGGCCCGGTGGAGCGCCGAGCTCGAGCGCCTGGGCCCCGAGGCCCTCCATGCCCGGCTCGCCGTCCGGGCCCCGGACGTGGCCGAACGGATCGACCCGGCTGACCGACACCGCATCGTTCGGGCGATGGAGCTCCAGGAAATGAACGAGCCGGGCCCGCCGGACCGGCCTTCGGAGCTGTGGACGGATGAGGTGCGCCACCCCACGCGCCTGATCGGGCTCGTCATGGATCGCCCGGCCCTCTACCGGCGGATCGACGCGCGCGTCGAGGCGATGGTCGCCGCCGGGGCCGCCCGGGAGGTGGCCGCGGCCGATGCCGCCGGGGCCTCGCCGACCGCTCGCCAGGCGCTCGGGTTCTCCGCCCTGCTCGCCGGCGACGTTCCCGCCATGAAGCTCCAGAGCCGCCGGTACGCCCGCCGGCAGCTGACGTGGATGCGCAAGCTCGCCGGGGTCGAGGTCGTCGACGTCACCGGCCGGGCGCCCGACGAGGTCGCCGCCGCGCTGCGATGATCGCCGGCTCGACGACCCAGGAGGCGATGTGCGATTCGAGAAGTGGCAGGCCCTCGGCAACGACTACCTCATCTTCGAGGCGGTCGACCTCCCCTGGGCGCTGACCCCCGCCCGGATCCGGCGGGTCTGCGACCCCCACACCGGGATCGGGGCCGACGGCGTGCTGCTCCTCTCGCCCTCGTCGGACCCGGAGTACGTCGCCGGCCTGCGGATCTTCAACCCCGACGGGTCGGAGGCCGAGCTCTCGGGGAACGGGGCCCGTCAGGCGGTCATGTACCTCCGGGCCCGGGGCTTCACCGATCTCGACGAGTTCGCCATCACGACGCCGGCCGGGCCGGTCCGCCCGCGGATCACCGGCCCGCACACGTGCGCGATCGAGCTCGGGCAGGCCCGGGTCTCCTCCCCCGACTACCCGTCCGGGCGCTACGACGGACGCGGGTCGCTGATCGCCGGCGACCGCCGGTGGCGCTTCCAGCACGTCCAGGTCGGCAACCCCCAGTGCGCGATCCACTGCGACTGGCTCGAGGCCCTCGACCTCCCGGCGATCGGCCCGGGGATCGAGCGGCACGAGCTGTTCCCCCACCGGACCAACGTCTCCTGGTTTCGCGAGCTCGAGCGCGGGGTGATCCGGGCCCGGATCTTCGAGCGCGGGGTGGGGGAGACGCTCTCGTCGGGGACCGGGGCGACCGGGGCGGCCGTGGCCTACCACCTCGAGGGAGGGCCGGCGACGGTGACGGTCAAGCTCGACGGGGGCGAGCTCGGGGTCGAGATCGGCGCAGACCTCCGGGTCACCCAGACCGGCTGGGCCGCTCCGGTGTACCGGGGCGAGCTGAGCGAGGAATTCGTCAAGGAGCTCGATGAGACCGAGTGAGCGCCTCGAGCGCATCCCCCCGTACCTGTTCGCCGAGCTCGAGCGGAAGGTCCGCGCCAAGCGCGAGGCCGGGATCGACGTGATCAGCCTCGGGATCGGCGACCCCGACACCCCGACCTACCCGCCGATCGTCGAGGCCGCCGCCCGGGCCGTCGCCGACCCGGGCTGCCACCGCTACCCGTCCAACCGCGGCCGGCCCGAGTTCCGGGAGGCGCTCGTCGCCTTCTACGCCCGCCGGTTCGGGGTCGAGCTCGACCCGGCGACCGAGGTGATGCCGGCGATCGGGGCCAAGGAGTGCATCTTCAACCTGAACCTCGCCTTCCTGAACCCCGGGGACCTCGCCCTGGCCGCCGACCCCGGGTATCCGGTCTACACGGGCGGGCCCCTGCTCGCCGGGGCCGAGGCGGCCCTGATGCCCCTGGTCCCCGAGGCGGGCTTCGTCCCCGACCTCGACGCGATCGACGCCGAGACCCGGAGGCGGGCCCAGCTCCTCTTCGTCAACTACCCGAACAACCCGACGGGCGCCGTCGTCCCCGACGGGTTCTTCGACCGGCTGGTCGAGTTCGGGGCGGCCAACGACATCCTGATCGTCCACGACAACGCCTACTCGGAGACGACCTACGACGGGTACGTCGCCCCGTCGTTCCTGGCCACCCCCGGGGCCAAGGAGGTCGGGGTCGAGGTCTTCTCGCTGTCCAAGGGCTACAACATGACCGGGTGGCGGTGCGCCGCGATTCTCGGGAACGCCCGGGCGATCGAGCTCTACTGGCGCCTGAAGACGAACGTCGACTCCGGGCTCTTCGAGGCGGTCCAGCTCGCCGGGGCGGCGGCCCTGGCGGTGGACGTGGACCCATATGTCGCGGCGATGAACGCCGTCTACGCCCGCCGGCGCGACCTCGTCTGCCGGGCGCTGGCCGAGATCGGCGTCGACGTCACACCCCCCCGGGGGACGATCTACGTCTGGGCTCCGGTGCCCGCCGGGTTCGAGACGGCGGCAGCCTACTGTGAGCACGTCCTCGAGGAGGCGGCGGTCGTCATCTCCCCGGGCGGGGCCTACGGGCCCAACGGCGAGGGGTTCTTTCGGATTTCCCTCACCACTCCGGACGAACGTCTGACCGAGGCCGTCGACCGGCTCGGGAATCTGCGCTAGCCGTCGCGCCTATCCTCTGTGGTGGTCGTCCATGCCCATCCATCAGCCCACGCCCAGCCAGCCGCCACGCGCCCGCCAGCGCGCGCTCTGCATCGCCTCCCTCCCCGCGGGCGAGGACTTCTCGGAGCTGCGCGAGCTCCTGCGGACCGCCGGGGTCGCCGTGGT
>JAXDHK010000101.1:0-2787 GCA_034664545.1 Solirubrobacteraceae bacterium | reverse complement strand
GCGGGGCATTGGCCGGCGTCGAGTCGGGCCACCTCCGGGGGCTCGGTAAGTCGGTCCGGGACATCAACGACCAGTTCGACATCATCCTGAGCGCTCTGCCCGGGATCGGCGCGAAGGCCGCGATCGTGGCGGAGAGGAGGAAGCGATGATTATCTGGTGGATCGGAAACCTCATCCTGCTGTTCGTCGTGGCGCCGGTGGTGGTCATCCTGCTCAAGGGGGTGCTGGCCGCGGCGCGGAGCATCGTGCCGAACATCCAGGCGATCGCAACGGTGGGGGCGGCGATCACGGTGGACCTCAAGCCGGTGTATCTCCTCCTCATCACCCAAGCCTCGGTAATCAAGACAGTCGAAGTCGTCGCGAACTACGGCGGCTCCCTCGACGTCATCCTCGACGACGCCTGATAAGGGGGACCCATGGAACCCGCTGCCGCAGTCACCATTCTCGCCGTCGTCGTCGTCGTCCTGGTTCTGGTCGTCTACCTCGTGGCCATCATCGGCCAGCTGAGGCAGATCACGGCCGACCTCGACATCGTCATCGCGGCCGTACTCGAGATCGTCCGCCAGACGGCGCCGGTCAACGCCGTCGTGACGACGATCAACCAGCAGCTCGACGCCGGTGTCGACCTGCTCGAAGGCCTGCTCGTGAAGAAGGCCGGCATGTCGGACGCCCTCGGCTTGGTCGAGGGTATGTATCCGGGAGCGGCCGCGGCCGGATTCCGGCGGTTCGGCCGAAGCCGGGGAGCGAAGGTCCCGCGGATCGGCGAGGTCTACACCAAGGGCACGCTGACCCTGGCCCGTCTCGGACGCGAGGCTCCGATCGCCGCGGGCAACCCGGCCGGACCGGCCCTGCGCAACGCGGTCGGGGCGAGCTCGTCGGCCCGGACGCTCTATCCGGACCCGCGCCGGTCGCACGGAGCCAGTCGGGAGAACCTCCCGCGGACGCCCACGATCGGCTCGGCCTCGCCGAACCAGTACGAGCCGTCGGCGTCGCCCGGGGAGCGCAGTACGGCGCGGCAGGGACCCCCGCCGATCGCGATCCGGCCGCCCAAGGGTGGCGGCAAGGCGGCGGCTCCGGCTCCGGCTCGGGCCTCCGCCCTGTCGTCTCGGACCCCGGAGGCCCCGCCGGCCGAGGAGGCCCCGGCTGAGGCTCCGCCCGAGAAGGCGCCCGAGGCCGAGAGCATCGCCGCCCGGTTCTCGGCGATCAGCAAGCGCCCGTGGGAGACCTAGGAAGTCGCTAGCCGCAGGATCGAGGCCGCGCCGGCGAGAGCCGACGCGGCCTCTTTCGTTTGCCCCCGACCGGTCCGGTCGCAGGTCCGGCGGGACGAGCAGTGTGCCGTGTCGCCGGGTGAGGCCCGCAGGCGGGTCGGCCCGAGGATCGGACGGGCGGCTGGGCCGGGACCGGGGTCAGCCGTGGACCGACGACGGGGCCCGGACCCCGGGTCGGGGGTCAGCCGTGGACCGAGGACGGGGGCTCGGACCCCGGGTCGAGGACCCCGGCCGAGGCCGGCCGGCGTTCGGAGTCGTCGATGGAGACGATGCACGACGCCGGGCACCCGGCCGGAAGCTGGAGCTGGTTGGGGGCCCACCACCAGCTCTGGACCGGGACGACCGACGCGTCGGGAACGTCGAGCTCGAAGATGAAGGTCGCCTCCGACCCGAGCGTCATCGCCCGCAGCCAGGCGTACTCCCGGGCGAGATCCGGGTTCGGGGCGACGTAGGTCCCCGGGTTGAGCCCGTCCCGCTTGATCCCCTCGACGCAGTCGTCGGTGGTTCCGTGGTAGACGATCAACCTGACCTGACCTGACCTGACCTGCCCTGACCCGGCCCGGCGGCCTAGCCGCCGATTTGGGACATCGTTCGGGCTGGCTGGCGGAAGCCCGGGTCGTTGACCCGGTGCTTGAGCTCCTTGCGCCAGACCGCGTCCCGGATCACCTGCTCGACCTCGTCGTCCGAGGCCCCGTCCCGCATCGGCGTCCGGAGGTCGGTCTCGTTCATCGAGAACAGGCACGTCCGGAGCTTGCCCTCCGACGTGATCCGGATCCGGTTGCAGTCTCCGCAGAACGGGTCCGACACCGGGTTGATGAAGCCGATCTTCCCGTGCCCGTCGACGAACCGGTAGACCCGGGCCGTCGCGCTCGGCTCCCGGGGCTCGGCCTCGAGCGGGTAGACCGCGTCGATCGCCGCCCGGATCTCCTCGCCCGGGAGGACGAGGTCGGGATTCCAGGCGTGGTCGGCGTCGAGGGGCATGAACTCGATGAAGCGCACCTCGTACGGATGCTCCCGGGCGAACCGGGCCAGCGGGAGGACCTCCTCCTCGGTGAAGCCCTTCAGGCCCACGGCGTTGATCTTGATCGGGTGGGCCTCCGGGTGGCCTCCCAGGACCTCGAGCCCCCGGAGCACCCGGGGGAGCGCGTCCCGCCGGGTCATCTGGAAGAACCGGTCGCGCTGGAGCGAGTCGATCGACACGTTGAACCGGTTGACGCCCCCGGCCACCAGGGCCGCCGCGTCCCGCTCGAGCAGGAACCCGTTGGTCGTGATGCTCAGGTCCTCGACCCCGTCGATGCCCGAGAGCATCCCGACCAGCCGGGGGAACTCCCGCCGGACGAGCGGCTCCCCCCCGGTCAGGCGGACGTCGTGGACCCCGATCCCAGCCAGGATCCCCACCAACCGGGCGATCTCCTCGAAGCTCAGCACCTTGTCGTGCTCGAGCCACGGGAGCCCCTCGGCCGGCATGCAGTACTGGCAGCGGAAGTTGCACCGGTCGGTCACCGAGATCCGGACGTCGC
>JAXDHK010000100.1:0-3306 GCA_034664545.1 Solirubrobacteraceae bacterium | reverse complement strand
ACGTAGACGAAGGTCCCGTCGACCCCGGGGCTGCCCTCGTCCCAGAACGACGTGAACCAGGCGGTCGATCCGTCATCGCCGTTGAGCGCCCAGAGGCCTCCGCCCGACCAGGCCGAGTCGACGTAGACGACGCCGCCGGCGGCCACCGGCGCCTGGAGCTGGAAGGGTTGGGGGAGCGTCCGGATCCACTCCGTCACGCCGGTGTCGGCCGCCAGGGCGAGGACGGGTCCGGAGCTCTCGGCCAGGAACACCCGCCCCCGGTCGTAGGCGATCTGGCCGCTCCCGTCGGTCGAGCGCGACCAGAGCGTGGCGCCGGTGACCGTGTCGAGGGCGAAGAGGGTGCCCGTGGCGTGCTGAGCGTCGTAGGCGATCACGAAGACCCGCCGGCCGGCAACCAACGGATAGGACGTCGAGGTCCCGAGGTTCCTCGTCCACCGCGGCCGGAGCGGCGGGCGCTCGAGCGATCCGCCCGAGGCGAATCCGGTGTGCCCGGGCGTGACCTGGAAGGCGGTGCTCTCGTCGGCCGCGGCGAGCGCGCCGGTCGGGGCCCCGACGCCCACCCCGAGTGCGAGCCCGGCGACGACCAGGAGGATTTGGAGAGGGCGACGCATCGGCGCACGGCGGAGCTGCCCGTCGTCATGCATCGGCCACCCGGGCGGGCGACTTGAGCGGAGACTCTCAATCGTCCTGGGAGAGGATGACCGCCGCGTAGGGGCCGAGGCCGACGCCGATGCTCCAGGGGAGGCCATCCGCCGCGCCGTGCCGGGTCTGGGCGTCGAAGCTCGCCTGGCCGCCGAACGTAGCGTCGTATCCGGGCCAGTCGCTGTTGAAGCGGACGCGCCAGGTCCCGGGCCGGGGAACCCCGATCACGTAGCCGTCGTAGGCCCGGTCGGCGAAGTTGGCCAGGACGACGACGTCGTCCCGGGGGCCGCCGGCGTCCCACCGGTGGAAGGCGACGACCTTGTCGGCGTCGTTGACGTGGTGGACGTCGACGCCGGCGCCGCGGAGGCCCCGGGTCGTGTCGAACCAGTCCCGGCGCAGCCGGATCAGGTCCCGGTAGAGGGCGAGGATCCCGGGATGGGTCTCGGTCTTGGACCAGTCGAGCGGGTGGTCGTCGCTGAACCACCACGATTCCAGGAACTCCTGGCCCTGAAAGAGCATGGGGATGCCCGGGGCGGTGAGGACGATCGCCGCCCCGAGCGTCGATCGCTTCTTGGCCCAGTAGCTGTCGGGGTGGTCGGAGTCGATCTGCTTCGGAACCCGGGTGCCGCCGTTGGCGTCGGCGTCGTGGGACTCGGTGTAGACGACGCGCGCGAACGCCCGGTCGCTGTAGCGGCGGAGGATCAGGCCGGCGACGACGTCCATGCTCCGGGCGCGGTCGTCGGGCCGAGCGAGGACCTCACGCAGGAGCCGGACGAAGTCGGGGTCCCACTGGGCGTCGAAGCCGGCCCCCCCACCCCCGGTCGGCCGGGTCACCCAGTCGTTGCCCTGCATGTCCTCGGCGACGGTCAGCTTCCATGGCTGGCGGGCGTCGACGTCGTCGTTGATCTCCTGGAGGAGGCGCCAGCCGTCGGGGATGTCGCCGGCCGAGTCGTTCCCGCCGTCGATGTTGCGGACGTACCCCGTGGCATCGAAGCGGAGCCCATCCAGCCGGAAGTGCTCGAGCCAGGCCTGGGCGTTCTCGCGCAGGTAATCCCTGACCTCGGAGCGGCCGTAGTCGGGACGGGTGTCCCCGAACGGGGTGCGCCCCCGCGGCGGGCCGTAGAAGTAGATCCCGCCGGGAGCGCCGTCGAGCGACCCGTCGAACGCCCAGAGGTCGTTGTCGCTCGGGCCGAGGTGGTTGTAGACGACGTCGAGGACGACCGCCATCCCCAGGGCGTGGGCGGCCGCGACGAACGCCTTCAACGCGTCGGGGCCGCCGTAGGCCGACTCGACGGCGAACGGGAGTCCGGGGTTGTAGCCCCAGGACGAGTCCCCGGCGAACTCGCCGACCGGCATCAGCTCGACCGCGTTGATCCCGAGGTCGTGGAGGTAGGGCAGCTTGGCCTCGGCCCCGGCGAAGGTGCCGACGCCCCCGGTGGGTGGGGGGTTGAAGCTCCCGACGTGCATCTCGTAGACGACCAGCTCGGTCCACCCCGGCATCACATAGCCGACGTCCGGCCAGGCGAACGCCGCGTGGTCGTAGACGATCGCCTCCCCCACCGAGTTGACGACGTGCGGCGCCTGCGGGTCCAGCCGCCGGACCGGGCCGCCGGCCAGGGTGAGGACATAGTGGTACTGATCCCCGACCGCCGCCCCGTCGACGTCGGCCGACCACCAGCCGCCAGGCTCAGCCCCGAGGGGCGCCGTCGGCTCGACGGGTTCGGCCGGTCGGACCACGCTCGCCCCGGCGGCGTTCGGCGCCCAGACCCGGAAGGTCACGCCCCCGGCATAGGGCGTCGAACCGACCCCGGGACGCTCGGATGGCCCTGTCGATGTCATGTGTCGATAATCCGACCTCGGTCGCTGATGAGTCCGTCACACGATACGGGTGGCGAGCGGCGGCGGCCAAGGGTGGGCTGACCGGATTCGGGCGGGGACCCCGCGAAGGATGCCCGGCCGCTGGTCGGCGATCGTCAGCCGGGCCGTCAGGTGCCCGCCACGGCGATCGAGCAGCGCCCGGCCGGCGTGAGTCAGGCGGAGGCGCACCGGGGCGACGACGCCCGGGGAGACGTGGAAACGCCGGGTGGCGATCAGCCGGGTCGGTGCCCCCGGGGAGGCGGTCGCGCGGGCGAGCGAGAGCGACGCGGTCCCGGTACAGACCGTCGGCCCGGCGCAGCGCACGAAGACTCCGACCTGGCCGGCACGCGACACGGCGAGCGTCCCGGTGAACCGGGCGAGCTGCGGACCCGATGCGGCCGGGAGGCCGTCCGCCGGCGCCGGGACCAGGGGTTGACGGCCGTCGATTCCACCGGTCGTCTGACCGGCGAGGACGCGGACGAGCTCGGGCCGACCCCCGGCCGTCGCCGGGTAGGCGCTCTCCCACGGGACCGCCCGGCCGCCGAAGTGGACGTAGTAGGAGCCGGGAGCGAGGTCGGCGATCGCGTAGCCGCCCTCGTAGGTGGCGGCTCCCCCGGCCGGCGTTCCGTCGGGGCGATAGGCGGTCGCGAAGGCGTCGGTCGGCCGGCCCTCGCGGTCGGTGACGCGGCCGGAGATCCGCCCGGCGCGCTGCATCCGGGTGTCGATCCCGGCCGTCGTGGCCCCGAGGTGGACGGTGACCGGCGTCGCCGCGTCATAGGTGGCGCCGCCGCCGAAGTAGTGGGAGGC
>JAXDHK010000099.1:0-7153 GCA_034664545.1 Solirubrobacteraceae bacterium | reverse complement strand
TCCAGGACTTCAAGCTCCTCCCGAACCGGACCGTCTACGCGAACGTCGCCTACGCCCTCCAGGTGACCGGGGCCAGCCGGCGGCAGATTCGCCAGAAGGTTCCGGACATCCTCCGCCTGACCGGGCTGTCGACCAAGCTCCACAACTACCCGGACCAGCTCTCGGGCGGCGAGCAGCAGCGCGTCTCGATCGCCCGGGCCTTCGTCAACCACCCGGCCCTGCTCCTGGCCGACGAGCCGACCGGGAACCTCGACCCGGAGACCTCGATCGGGATCATGCAGCTCCTCTACCGGATCAACCGGGCCGGGACGACGGTCCTCGTGGCCAGCCACGACTCGACCATGGTCGACAAGATGCGCCGGCGGGTGATCGAGCTGGTCAAGGGCCGGGTCGTCCGCGACGAGGACGAGGGCATGTACCGCCAGCGCGAGCAGAGCACCGACGAGTTCACGGCGATGCTCAGGGACGAGAACACGAGGCTCCCCTGGTGATCGGCCGAGGGAGCCCGGCGTGAGGCTGGGCTTCTTCATGCGGGAGTCCCTGCGCTCGATGCGCCGGAACGCGGTCCCGAGCTTCGCGGCCCTGGCCACCGTTCTGGTCACCGTCCTCGTGCTCGGGGTCTTCATCCCGGTCGCCCAGGTGACGAGCGGGGCGGCCAACGACGTCCGCCAGCGGGTGCTGGTCGGCGTCTACCTCAAGGACGGGTCCTCGGCCGCCGACATCTCCCGGGTCTCCGAGCTCCTGCGCCGGCGGACCCCCCACGTCAAGACCGTCCAGTTCATCTCCAAGAAGAAGGCGTTCGCCGATCAGAGCAAGGCCGATCCGGCCGCCTATGCGCTGGTCGACTCGAACCCCCTGCCCGACAGCTTCCGGGTCACCCCGGACAAGCCCGAGAACGTCAACCAGCTCCGGCAGGCCCTGATGAGCGGGAGCGCGCCGATCGACTCGGCCATCGCCACCGTCAACAACCGCCGGGACGACGCCCAGAAGATCCTGACGGCGACGAGCCTGGTCAAGGCGACGATGGCCATCCTGGCCGTGCTCCTGGTGATCGCCTCGGTCCTGCTCATCTCGAACACCATCCGCCTGTCCCTGTTCGCCCGGCGGCGCGAGGTCGAGGTGATGAAGCTGGTCGGGGCGACCGACTGGTTCATCCGGTGGCCGTTCGTGATCGAGGGGATCCTGCTCGGGGCGTTCGGGGGGATCCTGGCCATCGCCATGCTCGTGCTCGCCAAGATCGCGGTGGTCGACAGCCTGGTCTCGGAGTTCTCGGTGATCGGCCGGCCGAACACGATCAACTTCCCGGCTCTGACCATCGTCCTGATGGCGTGCGCCGTGGCCGTCTCGGCCGCCGGGTCGGGGCTCTCGCTCCGCCGGTTCCTCCGGGTCTGACCCGGCGAGGCGCCGCGCGGCGGGGGTCTCGCACCGGCGGGCGCTCTCGGCGTCCCGGCCCCGGGCGGGTGGCGCAACGTGGGGCGGGCGGCGGGAGGCGGCCGGTACGCTGCGTGCAATGAGGGCGAGCACGATCGGCGGGCGGGGGTGATGCCTGCCCGACTCCGCAGCCGCCTCACCGGAGCGGTGGCCGGGCTCACGGTGGTACTGGTCCTCGCCTTCGGCATCTGGTGGGGGGCCCACCCGAGCTCGCTGCCCGGGTTCTTGCGCGACACGCTGGCCGCGGGGAGCACGAGCGCGGTGCTCGACGAGTCGGTCCAGCGGATCATCGACGACTACTACGTCCCGGTGAAGCGATCCGACCTGGTCAACGGGTCGATCAGCGGGATCGTGGCCAGCCTCCACGACCGGTTCTCCAACTACCTCAGCCCGCGCGAGTACCGCGACTTCGTGACCTCGGCGGCCCAGCAGTTCTCCGGGGTGGGGACGAACGTCGTCGGGGCCAAGCGGGGGCTCCGGGTGATCGAGGTGTTCGACGCCTCCCCGGCCGCCCGGGCCGGGATCGTCGCCGGGGACACGATCCTCGCCGCCGACGGCCACTCGCTCGCCGGTCTCTCGGAGGCGGCGGCGACGGCGCTGGTCAAGGGGAAGCCGGGTTCCCAGGTCGACCTGCGGATCCTCCACCAGGGGCGGACCCGGACGGTTCGGGTGACCCGGGCGGAGGTGTCGGTGCCCGTGGTCGCCTCGAAGCTCCGGACGGTCGGAGGGCGGAAGGTCGCCGACGTCGGGCTGGCGACGTTCAGCTCCGGGGCGCACGGGGAGGTGAGGGCGGCCGTCGACAAGCTCATCCACCAGGGGGCCCGGGGCGTGATCCTCGACCTCCGCCACAACGGCGGCGGCCTGGTCGAGGAGGCCCGGCTCGTGGCGAGCATCTTCCTCCCCGACGGGCCGATCGTCACGACCCGGGGCCGGACGCAGCCGACGATCACGCTGACCGCGGCCGGGGACGCGATTCCCCGGTCGATCCCGGTGGCGGTGCTCGTCGACCGGGACACGGCCTCGGCGGCCGAGATCGTGGCCGGGGCGCTCCAGGATCGCCACCGGGCGACGATCGTCGGGACCCACACCTTCGGGAAGGGCGTCTTCCAGGAGGTTCGGCCGCTGTCGAACGGGGGGGCGCTCGACATCACCGTCGGCGAGTACTTCCTCCCGAGCGGACGCAACCTCGGGGGCGGGGGGATCAAGCGGGGGGCCGGGATCAGTCCGGACGTGGCGGTCTCGGCGGCGCCGACGTCCACGCGGGATCCGGCCCTCGACGCGGCGCTCCACGCGGTCGCGGCCAAGCTGCGGTGAGCCAGCGGGCGGCCGTCCTCGAGCGTCGGGGGCGGTTCCTGGTCGCTCGGCCGGTGTTCGGCCGGGGGCGGGGGGACGACGGATGGGGCGGGGGGCAGATGTCGGTCGACCCGGGCAAGGCCCGGGCCGGCGAGCTCGTCCTGGTCGGGGTCCGGTCCGGGAAGCGGGGAGCCCGGGCGACGGTGGTCCGCCGGCTCGGGCGCCCGGACGTCGCCCGGGACGTGATCGAGGCCCTGATGCTCGAGCGGGGGCTCCGCCGGCGGTTCGGGGCGGCGGTCGAGCACGAGGCCGGCCAGGCGGCGGCGGCCGGGGAGGACGGGGTCGAGCGGCGGGATCTGCGCCGGCTCGACACGTTCACCATCGATCCGACCGGGGCCCGGGACTACGACGACGCGATCTCGGCCGAGCGGGTCGAGGGCGGACGCATCCGGGTGTGGGTCCACATCGCCGACGTATCGTCGTTCGTGGTCGAGGGGTCGGCCGTCGACCGGGAGGCCCGGCGCCGGGGGACGAGCGTCTACGTCCCGGGGGCGGTCGAGCCGATGCTCCCGGGGGCGCTCTCCAACGAGGCGTGCTCGCTGGTTCCCGGGGAGGAGCGCCGGGTGGTGACCGTCGAGCTCGAGTTCGACGGCCCCCGGGTCGTCCGGACGGCGTTCTACCGGGCTCTGATCCGGTCGGACGAGCGGCTCGACTACGACCGGGTCGACCGGATCTTCGCCGGGGCCGAGCCGGCCCGGGACCCGTGGGCGGCCCCGCTCGACGCGGCCCGGTCGGCGGCCCGGGAGCTGGCCGGGGAGCGGGAGCGGCGGGGGGCCCTGGCCATCGTCAGCGGGGAGCCGGAGTTCGCCTTCGACCGGGAGGGGCACATCGTCGAGATCCGCCTCGGCGAGCAGACCGAGTCCCACCGGCTGATCGAGCACCTGATGATCGCGGCCAACGAGCAGGTGGCCAAGCTGCTCGACCAGCGGGGGCTCCCGGGGCTCTACCGGGTCCACGAGCAGCCCGATCCGGGCCGGGTCGACCGGCTCGTGGCCCAGCTCGCGTCGCTCGAGGTCCCGACCCCGCCGATTCCGAAGACGCTCGGGCCGACCGAGGCCGGGGAGCTCGTCGGGGAGATCTCCCAGGCGGTCGACCGGTACGTGAAGGCGAGCGGGCGGGGGCGGGCGGCGCTGACCTCGCTCGTCCTCCGGTCGCTCAAGCAGGCCTACTACTCACCCCGGAACCTCGGCCACGCCGGGCTGCGCTCGACCGCCTACTGCCACTTCACCTCGCCGATCCGCCGGTACCCGGACCTCGTCTGCCACCGGGCGCTCCTGGCGGCGGTCGGGGCCGCCGGGGAGGGTGGGGGTCCGGAGGGCGGGGCGGGCCTGGCCGAGCTCGCCGAGTGGACGTCGGCCCGGGAGCGGGAGGCGATGGAGATCGAGCGGTCGGCCGACGACATCGCCCGGTGCTTCGCCCTGGCCCGGGAGGACCCCGACCGGGAGTGGGAGGGGGAGATCGTCGGGTTGATCGGGGCCGGGGCGTTCGTGGGGTTCGGGGGGCGCTACGAAGGGATGCTCCCGGTCCGGCGGATGCGGGATGGCGGGTGGTGGGAGCTGAACGAGGAGGGGACGATCCTCTCGGGGACCCGGAGCGGGGCACGGCTCCGGCTGGGCGACCCGGTCCTGGTTCGGGTCGACGGGATCGAGGCGCCTCGGGGCCGGGTGGATCTCGTGCTCGGATAGCCGGGGACCGGGAGGGGGTGGATCCCGTGCTCGGATAGCCGGGGACCAGGAGGGGGTGGATCCCGTGCTCGCGTAGGCTGGACGTGACATGGCCAAGGGCAAGCGCAAGATCTCGGCGGGCGACGTCGCCTCGAACCGGTACGCCTCGTATCGGTACAACCTGCTCGAGCGGATCGAGTGCGGGCTTGTCCTCCAGGGGACCGAGGTCAAGTCTCTGCGGACGGGGGGCGCCCAGCTGAAGGACGGGTTCGCGGCGATGCAGGACGGGGAGCTCTGGCTCCGGAACGTCCACATCCCGCCGTACGCCCCGGCGAGCCGGGACAACCACGAGCCCGAGCGGGAGCGGAAGCTCCTGCTCAAGCGCAGAGAGCTCGACCGGATCGAGGCCCGGGTGGCCGAGCGGGGGTTGACCCTGGTGCCGACGCGGATCTACTTCTCGGGGGCCCGGGCCAAGGTCGAGATCGCCCTGGCCCGGGGGAAGGACGTCCACGACAAGCGGGAGTCGATGAAGAAGCGGGACTCCGAGCGGGAGATGCAGCGGGCGCTCCGGGACGTCGGGCGCTGACGGGCGTCAGCCGCTGAGCGCTCCGGGCGGGAGGGGCGTCAGGGGCCCGCGGCCTGGGGCGCGGGGGGGGCGGGCGATCAGAAGTGGGAGAACCCGATCGCGTGCTGGACGTAGGTGGCTTCCATGCCGAGGACGAGGGCGGCGATCAGACCGAGGTAGACGGCGCCGACGATCAGGCGGTTCCGGGGGGAGACCCGGTAGTAGGCGGCCGACTCGAGGCTCCGCGACCGGCGCTGCTTCCAGCGCCGCCAGGTCTCGAGGCCGCCGAAGAGGATGATGATCAGGAGGATGCCGTTGGGGGCGAGGAAGAAGAGGGCGATGAGCGCGGCGAACCCGAGGAACCACATCGACGGGGCCATCGCCGCCATCGCCCGGCCCCCGTCGAGGGGTACGACGGGGAGGAGGTTGAAGAGGTTGAGGAGGAAGCCGGTGTAGGCCAGGGCCTGGAGGAGCGGGCTCCCGGTCAGGGCCCCGGCGACGGCGACGGCGAGGGCGCCGAGGGACCCGAGGATCGGCCCGGCGAGGCCGACCCGGGCCTCGGCGAGGGCGTTGTCGCCGAGCGACTTGGCGGAGATGACGGCGCCGAGGAAGGGGATGAACATCGGGGCGCTGGCGGGGATCCCCTCCCGGCGAAGGGCGATGACGTGGCCCATCTCGTGGACGAAGAGGAGGAGGACGAAGCCGACGGCGAATTGCCAGCCGAAGAAGAGGCTGTAGGCGGCGACGGAGACGAGGGCCGTGGCCGAGGTGCTGAGGACCTTGATCTTCGGGAGGAAGAGGAGGATCGCCTTGCCCTTGGCCAAGAGCGCCAGAAGGGCGGCTCCGGCGGCGCCGGCCCGCTCGCGCAGACGCGACCCGGCCGGGGGCTTCGGGGGTCCGGGGGGGACGTGGGGGACGTGGGGGCGCCCGAACGGGTCGGCCGGGGGGGCGGGCTCGAGGGCGGGCGGAGCGACCCAGGTCTGTCGGTTCTCCATGGTGGATTGATTGTGGCAGGCGTGGCTAGTGGATCGATAAAGGGGACCGGGGCGGGTGCCGGGGGGCGGGAGGGGCGCCGGGCGGGCGGGGCCGGCCGGCCGTCGGTGGGGGCTCGGGTCGGGCCGGCCCCGGAGGCGGGGATGAGCGTTTGCATTCTCTTCGCAAAATGCGCAGATCTGATCGGGGCCGGGCCTTGCACGAGCGGGTCGACGGGCGTACCTTCCACGGCAGACGCGAACCTGAGACGCAAAGAGCGAGGCCACCGAGGTGTGAGGCCGCGCCACCCAAAGAACGGACGCCTCCGGGCGGCCGAACCGCGGGTTCCTCAAGCGGCTCGGTTCGCGTCGTTTTCGTGGTCGACCCGGGGCGGCTCGCGGGGGGAGCGGCTATCATGGGCGGGTCAGACATTCCCGGGGACGACAGGCTTCGACGTGGTCGGCTCGTGGGGATGGTTGCGAGTCGAGGTCCCGGGCGGCCTCGTAAAACACCCGGGAAAACCAATAAGTGCGGACTCTCACGAGTACGCCCTCGCTGCCTAGCACTAACTAGGCGAGTGAGGTCTCGGCCCCCGCAGCCCGCGGCGGGGATCACCGGGATCAGATAGCGGGCTCACCCGGCAAGGTCCGCCTCCGCCGAGCCGGGAAAATCTCAGGAGGCTGGTCCCCCGCAACCCAGCCGGCGAGGCTAGTGGGGGACGAGATCAGAGTGCCGGCTACGCTCGTAGACGCCATTCTCACGCGATCGCGGACGCGGGTTCAATTCCCGCCGTCTCCACCATTTGAGTCAAGAGCAAACCCTGGCCCCGAGAAAAGGGGTCGGGGTCTTCTCTTGAGGCCTCCCGGTCAAGGACGGCCCGGATGGGATTCTGGTCCCCGTTCGGGGCCTCCTGGGCCGGTCTGGGGGCCGGTTGGCCGAAGCCCGGCTCCCATCCGACGGCCACGGCGGCGTAGGCCGGTGTCAGCGTCACGCCCAGCACCTCGCTGTCTTCGCCGACGAGGATCCGCTTGAAGAACGCCTGGTTGAGGATGCGACGCTGAAGGGGGCTGCTCGCCAGGTAGGCCGCGTGCGGTGTCCGGGTACGAGCCAGCGCTTCGGCAAGGACGGCTTGGACGTCGGCAGCATGAGATCGCGCCTTGCCGAGTAG
>JAXDHK010000098.1:0-7096 GCA_034664545.1 Solirubrobacteraceae bacterium | reverse complement strand
AGGAGCGTCACCGGCTGCTCGAGGACCAGGCGGCCGCGACCCGGGCCGAGCATGCTCGCCGCCGCCGGGAGATCCACGACGAGTTCCGGGCCCGTCACGAGGTGCGGCCGTTCCGCATGCACCTCGTGCTCGTCCCGGCCTTCGTGCTCGAGGTCGCCGTCCGGCGCGGGCCGCGTGAGTACCCGTTCGCCCTGACCTGGATGCCGATCTCCGGGTCGTTCGCCGCCGTGCGGTGCCCCCACTGCGACGCCGCCGCCGAGCTCGTCGCCGGACGCGACCGGCTCGGCTGCCAGTCGTGCCTGACCGCGGCCGCGGACGCGGACGCGTATCGTCCGCTGCCGATCGCGGCCCCGGCGGTCGCCGCACCCCCGGCGGCGCCGGCTCGGCCCGCCGCGTCGGGAGGATCGGATCGGATCCCGTCGCCTCGAACCCCGGCCCCCGGGAGAACGGGGCCGTCGCGGTCGTCGCGGTCGTCGCGGCCGTCGCGGGCGGCCGGTCCCGTCCCGAGCACCCGCCCGGCCGGATCCCGATCGAGACGACGGGCGGCGGGGGCGGCGCGGCGGACCGAGCTCGGACCGGACCCCCGGGAGGCCGGACCGAAGCTGGCGCTCGCCTTCTGGCAGGCGGTGGCCGCCGGTGAGCGCTGGCCCAAGCGCAAGGTCGCGCGCGACTCGCCGCTGAGCGCGCTCTATCGCGTCTACGGGGCCGCCGGGCCGCTCCGCGCGCTCGGCGTCCTGACCGGCCGGTTGCCCACCGAGGCGGATGCCCTGGCGCTGCCGCCCGCCCCGGGGGAGCCGGAGCTCACCATGGGTGCGATCGTCGCCGGCGGTACCCGCTATCCCTACGTGCTTGGGTGGATGGTCGAGGACGGGCGGCCGGTCCTCTGCGAGGTCACCTCCGGCCTCGATCCCGCCGGGCCCCACCGGCGCTCGAGGCGTGGCGGGTCCGCGCCGGAGGCGGCGGCGCCCGACCCGGTCGGCGGGCTCGACCCGGTGGCCTCGGCCCTCTGGCGGAACGAGCTTCCGGCGGTGGGCCTGGCGCTCACGCTCCGATGCCTGGCCACGTGGTGGCGCGTGGAGGAGCTCGTCGGCGGCGCGCACCGCCCGGAGGACCTGGCCGCGGCCGTGGCGGGCGCCGTCAGTCGCGCCGCCGGAGTCCGCCGGGCCCCCGCGGCCCTGGCGGCCGCCTACGCAAGCGAGCCGCTCGCCGCCCGGGCCGTGGGGCGCGAGCTGGGAGCGGCGTTGGACCTCGACCCTGGCCGGGGCTGGTGACCGGACGCGCGGACCGCGCCGCCTTCCTGCGGGGGATGAACCTCGGCGGCCGGCGCATCACCAACGCCGACCTCCGGGCCCAGTTCGAGGCGATGGGACTGGGTGACGTCGGGGTCTTCCGGGCGAGCGGCAACGTCGTGTTCGCCGCCCCCGACGAGACCGAGGCCGCGCTGGGCGAGCGGATCGAGCGGGCGCTCGCCGCCGGTCTGGGCTACGCCGTCCCGACCTATCTGCGCACCGCCGCCGAGGTCCGGGCCATCGCGGCCGAGGAGCCCTTCCCCGCCGCCGAGGTCGCGGCCTCGAAGGGCAAGCTCCAGGTCGCCCTGCTGCTCGAGACCCCGCCCGCGGCCGCGAGGAAGAAGGTCCTGGCCCTGGCCACCGACGAGGATCGTCTCGCCTTCGGCCGGCGCGAGCTCTACTGGCTCCCGAGCGGCGGGCTGCTCGAATCCGAGCTCGACCTCAAGGCGATCGACAGGCTGCTCGGCCCGGCGACCCGGCGGACCAAGGGCACGATGGAGCAGCTCGCCGCCAAGTACTTCCCCGCCTGAGCTCAGGCGGGGATCGGCTCGCCGCGCACGAGGCGCAGCGGGATCACACCCGTCCACGGCCCGGCGTCGTCCTCCGCCCCCACCGGGCCCCCGGCCCGGGCCTTGACCGACGCCTCGTCGAGCCCGATGGCGACGACCAGGGTCGCGGCCAGCTCCTTGCGGTTGCTCGGGCGCAGCTCGGCGCTCCGGCCGGGGACGACGAAGTCGACGAAGCGCTCGAGCGCCCGTTCCTTCTCGCCCGGATCGGTCACCTCCCGCCCCCGGCCGTAGACCACGGCGCTCCGGTAGTTCATCGAATGGGTGAACGCGCTCGCGGCCAGGACGAGGCCGTCGAGCAGGGTGACGGCCACGCAGACCTCGGTCCCCCCGGCCACGGCCCGGAGCATCCGGTTGCGGCTCGACCCGTGGAGGAGGACCCGGTCCCCGTCCCGGGCGTAGCCCATGGCTAGGACGACCGGGGCGCCGTCGACCACGAAGCCGACGTGGGCGACGAGGCCGGCGTCGAGCACCGCGTAGAGGTCCTCCCGGTCGGTGCCCGCCCGCTCGGAGTGGCGGTGGACCCGCGTGCGCGCCGTCGCCCCGAGGGCCCGCGCTTCGGGGCCGGGAGGCTCAGCCGCCTCCCCGGTCGGGACGGACGGCTCGGGCGCCGGCGGGCTCGCGACGGTCGCGATCCGGGCCCGCTGGGTGACGAGCACGCACGCGATCACGATCCCCGCGACGACCAGGGCTCCCGGCCCGGCGTGCTCCCCGAGGAGGGCGGCCGACCAGGCCAGGGTCAGGACCGGCTGGGCGAGCTGGAGCTGGCTCGCCCGGGCCACCCCGGCGCGGGCCAGGCCCCGGTACCAGGCGGCGAAGCCCAGGAACATCGACACTGCACAGACGTAGGCGAGCCCGGCGATCGCCGCCGCCGACGGGTGGACCGGCCCGGATCCCGCGGCGGCCACCACCGTGACCGGCAGGGAGATCGGCAGCGCGAGGATCACCCCCCAGGAGATGACCTGCCAGCCCGGCATGGTCCGGGCCAGGCGGCCGCCCTCGGCGTAGCCGACCCCCCCGATCACGAGCGCGGCGAAGAGGAGGAGGTCGGCCGGGGCGATCCCCCCGCCGCCGACCGAGACCGAGTAGGCGACGATCGTCGCGCTCGCCCCGGCGCTCGCCGCCCAGAACGCCCAGCCCGGCCGCTCGCGGTCGCGGACCACGGCGGCGACGGCCGTCGCCGCCGGGAGCAGTCCGACGACGATCGCCGCGTGCGTCGTGGTCGTCTCGTGGAGGGCGAGCGCCGAGAGCAGGCCGAAGCCGATCCCGCAGCCGGCGGCCACGGCGAGCAGGCCCGGCCAGGCGCCCCGCCCCGGAAGCGGCGCCCGGACGGCGAGCAGGCAGGCCCCGGCGATCGCCGCCGCGACCACCGAACGCCCGGCCCCGACGACGTAGGCGTCGAATCCCCGGAGGGCGAGCGTCGTCGCCGGGAAGGTGAACGAGAAGGCCAGGACGCCGAGCCCGGCCAGGCCGAGGCCGGGGCGGACGCGGGGGAGCGATACCGGACGTCGGGCGGTAGCGATACTCTGTGCCTCCATGCCAGAGAGTACCAGTACCGAGGCCCTGGCCGCCGACCTGCGTGACCGGGCCCGGGCCATGCGCCCGGGCGAGCGGCTGCCCTCGACCCGGGAGATCAGCGCCGGCCACCGGGTCAGCCCGGTCACCGTCTCCCGGGCCCTGGCCGTCCTGCGAGCCGAGGGAGTCCTGATCACCCGGCCGGGGAGCGGGACCTACGTCGCCGAGCCCCGGTCGACTGCCCCGCCCGACGGGCTCGACACCTCGTGGCAGACGGTCGCCCTCGGCGACCGGACGATCGAGGCCGAGAGCGTCGCCTTCCTCCTCGCCCCCCACCAGCCCGGGGCGATCTCGCTCGCCGGGGGCTACCCCCACCCGTCGCTCCTGCCCACCCGCGCCCTGGCCGCCGCCCTCGGCCGAGCCGCCCGGCGCCCCGACGCCGCCGAGCGCCCCCCGCTCCCGGGGATCTCGGCCCTGCGGACCTGGTTCGCCGGCTCGGTCGGGGGGTCGCTCTCCCCCGAGGACGTCCTCGTCACCAGCGGCGCCCAGTCCGCCCTCTCGGCCGCCTTCCGGGCCATCGCCCCGGCCGGCGCCCGGATCCTCGTCGAGTCCCCGACCTACATCGGCGCGCTCGCCGCCGCCCGGGCCGCCCGCCTCTCGCCGGTCCCGGTCCCGACCGACGCCCTCGGCCTGCGGACCGACCTCCTGGCCGGGGCCTTCGCCGCCACGGGCGCCCGGATCCTCTACACCCAGCCGACCTACCAGAACCCGACCGGTTCGGTGCTCGCCCCCGACCGCCGCCGCCGGGTCCTCGAGGTCGCCCGGGACGCCGGGGCCTTCGTCGTCGAGGACGACTACGCCCGCTGGCTGAGCCACGAGCGCCCGGCCCCGGCCCCGCTGATCGCCGACGACGAGGACGGTCGCGTCGTCCACATCGCCTCGCTCACCAAGGCGATCTCCCCCAACCTCCGGGTCGGGGCCCTCCTCGCCCGGGGTCCGGTTGCCGAGCGCCTGCGCTCGCTGCGGATGGTCGACGACTTCTTCGTCCCCCGCCCGCTCCAGGAGGCCGCGGTCGAGCTGGTCGGCGCCCCGTCCTGGCGGCGCCACCTCGCCGCCCTCTCGCGGGCCCTGGCCGACCGGCGGGCCGTCCTCCTCGCCGCCCTGGCCGAACACCTCCCCGGCCTTCGCCCGGCCCGGGTTCCGGCGGGCGGACTGAACCTCTGGATCGCCCTCCCCCCCGGCGTCGACGACGTCCTCCTGGCCCAGGCCTCCCGCGAGGCGGGCGTCCTCGTCAGCCCGGGCCGCCCCTACCACGCCGCCGAGGCCCCGGGCCCCCACCTCCGGCTGTCGTTCGCCGCCGCCCCCCACGCCACCGCGCTCGAGGAGGGCGTCCGCCGCCTCGCCCGGGCGCTCGCCGCCGCGACCGATCGGGCTTGACGTACTTCGTAGAACGGTATATCGTCCGACGTAATGACCCGCTCCCCCGAAGCAGACACCGGCCGGTTCGCCGAGCCGTCGCTCCTGATTCTGACCAGCCTGGCCGAGGGTCCCCGCCACGGCTACGCGCTTATCAAGGACGTCGAGGCGTTCGCCGGGGTGACGCTCGGACCGGGGACCCTCTACGGGGCGCTGGCCCGGTTGGAGCGGCGCGGCCTGATCCGGGCGCTCGAGGCAGAGGATCGCCGCCGCCCGTACGAGCTGACCCAGGCCGGGTCCGCCGCCCTGAGCCGGCAGTTGGCGAGCATGCGCGCCGTAGCCGACGTCGGCTTGCGTCGCCTGGGTCCGGCAAGGACAGCGTGAACCCCGACCTCGCGCCGACCCGCCTCGTCCGTGGACTCCTGAGGCTCTATCCGGTCGGCTGGCGGACGCGCTTCGCCGATGAGGTCGCGGCCGTTCTCGTCGCCGTCCTGGCCGACGACGGCCGGCGGCGGGCGCGGATCGCGCTCGACGTCGTGGCCGGCGCCATCGACGCCCATATCCATCGGTCCTTCGAGCCGGGGAGGAAGCTCATGCCGGATCGAGTCCGTACGTCAGCCCAGGTCGCTTTCTGCGCCTTCGCGCTTTTCTGCATCGCCGGGACCGGCTTCCAGAAGATGACGGAGGACATGCGGTTCCAGACCGTCGCCCGGACCCACGACGCGATCGGGTGGTCCTTCGATGTGATCCTCTACGGTGCGATCACCGCCGCGCTGTGCGTCGTGGCCGGGAGCCTGCCGGTGCTGCTGGGGATCGCCAAGCAGGCGCTCGCCGGGCGGCGGGACCTCCGATGCCTGCTCGTCAGCCCGCCGGTGGCGGGGGTCGCGTGGTTCGCGCTCGCCTTTGCCGTCACGCGGCTCGACCACTCACCGCAGCATTCGCTGGTCAACGTCGCGGCAGTCGTCGCGGTCGTCGTCGCCTTCCACGTCGTGGCGGCGGTGAGCACCGGCGCTCTGGTCCTAGCCGCCGGGCGGGCCGACCTGCCCGCCCCTGTCAAGCGGGCCCAATGGCTGCCGATGACCGGGCTCAGTGCGGCGATGGTGGCGGTGACCGTGGCCGACCTCGTGTGGGGCCTGACCCTTCGGGCCGAGGCTCCGACGCTCTTCCGGAGCCACAATGGCCTCCTGGCCACGCCCGTACCGGCGACCTGGGTGACGACGCTCGCCCTGATGGCGCTGGCCAGCGCGGTGACGGTCGCGGCGACGGCTCGGGCCATCGGGGTGGTGCGAGCCGACCGAGCGTCGGCGTCACTCGGCTGAGACCGGGCCGTTTCAGACGATGGTGACCGGCACGCCCGGGCTGATGCGGGCAGCGAGCCAAGCGACGGTGCTGTCGGCGAGGCGCACGCAGCCGTGGGAGGCGGCGGTGCCCAGCTCGCCGCCGACGTTGTCGAGGCCGTGGAGGGCGATCTGCCCCGGCCCGCCGTCGAACTCCTGGAGCACGTTGGAGCGGGCGCTCGTGGCCAGGGCAAAGGGCGCGCCGACGGCGCCGGGGAGCATGCGAATGTTCTCCTCGACGAAGAAGCGGCCGCGGGGCGTGGGCGTCGACGGCTTGCCGACGATGGCCGCGAATGCGCGCAAGAGCCGGCCACCTCGATAGACGAGAATCCGGCGGCTGACGGTCTTGACGACGATGCGCCAGTCGGTCGTCGCTGGCTCGGTGCCCCGCTGCTCGATCCAGCCGGTGGACCCGTTGGGGCGCCCGGGGAGCATCACCCGCAGCCAGCGGGCGCCGCCCGCCGCCACGGCTGTGGCGAGGACGGGTAGGACCGTCTGGACCCCGGTGATCGGCCTCGCCGCCGAGACGGTGGCGGCACTCGAGTGGCGGGAGCCGGGCGCGGCGACCACGCGGTGGGACGTCAGGAGAACGGCCAACGTCTGGCTCCCGCCGACGGTCGGCGCGGGTCGGGCACCGGCCGGGACGACGGCGCCGAGGGCCGCGAGCATGCCGACCACAGCAGCGGTCGAGATCGGCCTCCCGCGACTCCTGTCGGCGCGCCGGGGTCGGCGCACCGCTGTCGTCCGGGTGAGGAGGAATCCGGCCACCGGGGGATCTGTGAGCTACGTAGTGAACGTTCCCCAACCCGTCGAGTTGGGTGACCACGAACGGCGTGGTGCCGCCCTTGAAGACGGCCGTACACGCGAAGCTCAGGCCCTTCTGCTGGTGGACGCCGGACGGGCAGGTCACGTTCACGCGCTTATTGCGCTGCGTCAACCCGCTCTGCTCGATGGCCCGCTCGACCTTCTCGGT
>JAXDHK010000097.1:0-14078 GCA_034664545.1 Solirubrobacteraceae bacterium | reverse complement strand
GGATGTTGACCTCGGTGTCGTCGGTCGCGGCGATGGCCATGAACGCGCCCTCGAGGTCGCTGCGGTCGTAGTCGCGCGCCGTCCAGGCGATCGACCCCTCCCGGGCGAGGGCCTCGAGCTCGGGCACGGCCGCCGGGGCGACGAGCTCAACCCGGCCGTCGCAGGCGAGCAGGCCCTCGACCTTCTCGAGCGCGACCTCCCCCCCGCCGATCACCAGGCACCGCCGGCCGGTGAGCTTGAGGCAGGCGATGTAGAACGGGGTCTCGAGCATGTCCCGCACGCACGACTGGTCGCAGATTCCCCGGCGCAGCTGGCAGACGCATTCCTTGCCGGCGTAGGCCTGGGCGGGCATGGCCCAAAGGATAGGGACCGAACCGACTGTCATCCTCGAGCGCCCGGCCGTCGTAACGTTTGTCGGTGATGGAGTACTTCGACGACCGCTCGATGATCCGCCGCGTCCACCGCGAGCACGTCGTCCGCCTCTACGGCCGCCGGGCCCTCCTCATGCAGGCGGCCCACCCGCTCGCCTTCGCCGGCCTGATCGCTCACACCGGCGCCATGGACGCGCCCTACCAGCGCCTGGCCCGGACCGCCCGGGTGATCCACGCCGTGGTCTTCGGCCCCCGGGCCGAGGCCGACCGGCTGACCCGCCGGGTCCGCGCCATGCACCGCCGGGTCCGGGGGGTCCTGACCGAGCCGGCCGGACGCTTCCCGGCCGGGACGCCCTACGCCGCCGACGACCCGGCGCTCCTCCTCTGGGTCCTGGCCAGCCTCGCCGACTCGGGCCTCGTCGTCTACGAGCGCTACGTCGGGCGCCTGCGGGAGTCAGAGCGCCGGGCCTACTGGCAGGACTACCGCCAGGTCGGGCGCCTGTTCGGGCTCCGGGCGGCCGAGATGCCCGACGCGCTCGGGGACTACGTCGGCGAGATGCTGGCCGGCCCCGATCTCCACGTGACCGCGGAGGCCCGGTCGCTCTCGATCCGGATCGTCCTCCACCCGCCGGTCCCGCTCGCGGCCCGGCCCCTGCTCGAGGTCGCCAACTTCGTCACCGTCGGCCTCCTCCCCGGGCGCCTGCGCCGGGAGTACGGCCTGCGCTGGGACCCGGCCCGGACGCTCGTGGTCGCCGGGGGGGCCGAGTACGTCAAGCGCCTCGTGGTCCCGCTGCTCCCGTCCCGGCTGCGCTTCGCCCGCTGAGGGCGCGGCCCCCCCGGCGGGTGGCTACCAGACGTCGCCCTCGCGCCAGTCGCACGTGAGCTCGGCCCCGTACTCGAGCCGGGGACCGACCGGGAGGACGTAGATCGAGCCATCCTCCTCGGGGGTGGGGAGGATCCCGGTCGGGGTGAGCGCCGACGACGGCCCCTCCCAGCGCCTCCACCCGCGTCCGGCGTAGAACCGGGCCGCCGCGTCGGTGGCGCCGAGGCCGCCGAGGTCGTAGGCCCCCCGGATGACCCGCTCGAGCGCCCCCATCAGCGCCCCACCGTGTCCCCGCCGGCGCCGGTCGGCGCGGACGGCGACCCCCTCGACGTACCCGGCCCGGAGGGCCCGCCCGTCGTGGAGGAGCCGCCGCTGGACGACCGACGCGTGGCCGATCAGGTGGGGCCCCTCCCAGACCAGGGCGTGGATTCCGCCGAGCGCGTGCTCCCAGTCGTCGTCGGTCATCTCGCCCGCGAACACCTCGTCGAGCAGGGCGCGGGCCGCCCCGAGGGTCCCGGGGTCGAGGTCCGCCGTGTGCCCGGTGCGCAGGTCGCTCACCGGACCGGGCCGCCGCGTCACCGCCGACGCAGCGAGCGCCGGGCCACCCGGGCGAGCGCCCGCGACCCCTCGCGCAGCGCCCGCTGGCGGTCGGTGTCCCGGACCGAGCGCAGCTCGGCGAGGGCCCGGACCGCCTGGCTGGTCTCGGGGTCGTAGGGGTGCCACCACGGGGAGCGGCCGATCGGCGGGTCCCAGGTGACGAGCTTCGGCCGCACGCAGGCCCGGAGGCCGTCGGCCCCCTGGCTGCGCCAGACGCTCCCTCCGGTGACCGTGCTCCACGGGAGCTGACCGGCCCCCGGGCTCGGGAGGTGGTCGTTGATCCAGACCGTCCCGGTCCGCAGCTCGTGGGCGATCCGGTGGGCGTGCCGCCGGTCGGCCGTCCATACCGAGGCCCCGAGACCGGGCGCTCCGGCGTTGGCCAGGGCGATCGCCTCCGTCGTGTCGGCCACCCCCATCACGGCGATCACCGGCCCGGCCACCCGCTCGCGCATCAGCCGCATCCCCGGGGCGCCGCCGTCGAGCACCGTCGGCGCCGCGAAGGCCCCGGCCAGGCCGTCGGGCGAGACCGGCCCCCCGCAGCAGAGCCGGGCGCCCCCGGCGAGCGCCTCGGCCACCGCGGCCCCGAGGCGCTCGCCCCGCCCGGCGCCGGCCAGCGGCCCGAGCTGGGTGGCCGGGTCACGCGGGTCGCCGACCCGGAGCTCCGCGGCCAGCCCGACGAGCTCGGCCAGGAAGTCGTCGTGGAGCGCCCGGGCCACGTAGATCCGCTTGACCGCCCCGTGGACCTGGCCCGCCCCGGCGCACGCCGCCCAGAGCGCCCCGGCCGCCGCCCGGGGGACGCCGGCGTCGGCCTGGATGATCATCGGGTCGGCCCCGGACACCTCGAGGCTGGCACCGCGGCCGGCCGCCGCGCACGCCCGCGCCACCTCGCCCCCGGCCCGGGCGCTCCCGGTGAAGAGGACCCGGGCGACGCCGTCGGCCCCGGCCAGGGCCCGCCCGAGCTCCCCATCCCCGTGGACGATCCGGACGAGGCCCTCCGGCAGCCCGGCCCGGGCCAGGATCCGCCCCAGGCGATCGGCGGCGAGGGCGGCCCGGGGCGCCGGCTTGTAGACCACTCCGTTGCCGCCGATCAGCGCCGCCCCGATCTGGGCGAGGGGTTGGGCGAACGGGGCGCTCCCCGACCCGATCACCCCGACCACCCCGACCGGCTCCTGGGCCACCCGGGCCCGCTTGAGCGGGTGGAGGGCCCGCGCCACGGCGATCCGCCGCTGGCCGAGGAGGTCGACCCCGTGGACCGCGAGCCACCGGAGCGTGTCGATCGCCGGGAGCAGCTCGAGCGCCCCGACCTCGACCCGCGGCCGCCCGGTCTCGGCCACCAGCAGCTCGACGACCTCGTCGAGCTCGTCGATCACCGCCTGGGCGGCCCGGCGGAGGTAGCGCGCCCGATCCTCGAGGCGGAGCCGCGCCCACAGCCGCTGGACGCTCGCCGCCTGGGCGATGGCCGGCCCGAGATCCCCGGGCGCGGTCGCCGCGACCGTTCCCAGGGGCTCGAGCGTCGCCGGGTTGCGCGCCTCGAAGAGACCGGGGGCCGCCCCGGCGGCGATCGGGGGCGGGCTCACCGGGGGTGGTCGTCCCGGCCGCGGCCGGCGCGCACCCGGGCCAGCGCCGCCGCCAGCTCCGGCTCGGCCCCGTCCGGGTCGAAGAAGCGCAGCCCGGCCACCGCCTCGGGCATCAGCTCCTGGGGGCTCAGGCGGTCGGGGTGCGCGTGGGGGTAGTCGTAGTGCCGGCCCCCGCCGGTGCGCAGGTACGGCGGGATCGCCGCCGCCCCGTGCTCGCGCACGTGCTCCCGGGCCGCACCGAGCGCCCGGCCGGCGGCGTTCGACTTCGGCGCCAGCGACAGGTAGATGGCGGTCTGGGCCAGGGCGAACGCGCACTCCGGGAGGCCGACGTGCTCGACCGCGGCGGCCGCCGCCGCGGCGAGGACGAGCGCCTGGGGATCGGCGTTGCCGATGTCCTCGGAGGCGAGGATCACCATCCGGCGGACGATGAACCGGGGATCCTCCCCGGCCTCGAGCATGACGGCCAGGTAGTAGAGCGACGCGTCGGGGTCCGACCCCCGGGTCGCCTTGATCCACGCCGAGATCGTGTCGTAGTGCTGACCCCCGGCCCGGTCGTAGCGGAGGGTTCCCCGGTCGAGCGCCGCGTCGGCCTCGGCCACCCCGACCTCGGCGCTCGTCGTGCACGCCAGCTCGAGGGCCCCGAGCGCCACCCGGGCGTCGCCCCCCGACCGTGCGGCGATGAGCTCGAGCGCCTCGCCGGAGACCACCGCCGCCCCGCACTCCCCGGCCGCCCTGGCCCGCTCGAGCAGCTCGAGCACGTCGTCGGAGCCGAGCGGCTCGAGCTCGTAGACCCGGACCCGGGAGAGCAGGGCGGCGTTGACCTCGAACCGGGGGTTCTCGGTGGTCGCCCCGATCAGGGTCACCACGCCCTCCTCGACGGCCGGGAGCAGGGCGTCCTGCTGGGCCTTGTTGAAGCGGTGGATCTCGTCGAGGAAGAACACCGTCCGCGACTGGCGGTGGCGCGCCCGCTCGATCACCGCCCGGACCTCGGCGCGCCCGGCGGAGACCGCGCTGTGCTCCTCGATCGCCGCCCCGGCCGCCGCCGCCACGATCCGGGCCAGGGTCGTCTTTCCGGTCCCCGGGGGCCCGTGGAGGATCATCGAGTGGGGCCGGCCGTCCTCGATCGCCCGGCGCAGGGGCGAGCCCGGCGCCAGCAGCTTTCGCTGGCCGACGATGTCCTCCAGGCGCCGGGGGCGCAGGCGGGCGGCGAGGGGCACGCCGACGAGCTGCTCGTCGGGATCGAAGAGGCTCATCGGGCGGGACCGGGGGCGCCCCGCGTGGCTGGTCGGGCCATTGCAGGAAAAAGGTACCGTGCGTCCCCCGGGTGAACTACATTTAATGACGATCGCCGGTCGGGAGATGGGCCGGCAAGTCTCGACCGGGAGGATCACGTGTACAAGCCAGGGATTTTGGTCGGTCGAGGGCTCGCCGTCCTCACCGCCGTCGCGGCACTGAGCGCCTGCGGCAGCTCGTCGTCGACTTCGTCGTCGTCGACCAAGTCGAGCACCGCCGGGACGAGCACCGGGGGCAGCGCGGGCACGGTGACGGTCGCCGAGGGCACGGCCCCCGACTACCTCGACCCGGGCCTCGGCTACACGACCCAGGCGGCGAACGGCGACTGGCTCGCCTACACCGGCCTCTACACCTACGCCCACCAGACCGGCGTCGGAGGCGGCGCCGTGATCCCGGGTCTCGCCACCGCCCTCCCCCAGATCTCGGCCGACGGGCGGACCTACACGATGACCCTCCGGTCCGGGCTGACCTACTCGAACGGCACCCCGGTCAAGGCGAGCGACTTCGCCTACTCGATCCAGCGTTCGATCAAGCTCAACTGGGGGGGCAAGTCCTTCTACACGACGAACATCGTCGGAGCCGACGCCTTCGACAAGGGCACCGCCAAGACGATCTCCGGGATCAAGACCGACGACGCGACGGGCAAGATCACCGTCACCCTCCTCGGCGCCTACGGAGCCTTCCCCAACGTCCTGGCCTTCCCGTCGTCCGGCCTCGTCCCGACCGGCACTCCGATCAGCAACCTGACCAACCACCCGCCGCCCGGGGTCGGCCCGTACATCATCAAGAACGTCGTGCCCAACCAGTCGTTCTCGGTCGTGCGCAACCCCAACTGGAAGCCGCTTCCCGGGATCGCCGCCGGGCACGTCGACGTCAACGTCAAGATCACCTCGAACACCAACACCGAGGCCGAGATGGTGCTGAACGGCACCGCCGACGCCTTCGACTGGGGCGACACCGTCCCACCGGCCCTGGTCTCCCAGATCAAGGCCAAGGCAGCCGGGCGCTACAACGAGGAGCCGTCGGTCTCGACTTTCTACTTCTTCCTGAACACCAAGGTCAAGCCGTTCAACAGCCTCGCCGCCCGCCAGGCGGTCCAGTACGCCGTCGACCGCCAGGCGATCGTCCGCCTGAGCAGCGGGACGATCGAGCCCGGCTGCTACTTCCTCCCGCCGGGCATGATCGGTCACCCGACCGCTCCGTGCCCGTACGGCGACACGCCGAACCTGGCCAAGGCCAAGGCGCTGATCACCCAGGCCGGACTCGCCGGGACGCCGGTCACCGTGTGGGGGCAGATGCGCAGCCCGCGGCGGGAGTACGTCGACTACTACACGAGCGTGCTCAACCAGATCGGGTTCAAGGCGACCGAGAAGATCCTCGCCGACGCCCAGTTCTTCCCGACGATCGGCAACCTGAAGCTGAACCCCCAGACCGGGTTCGCCGACTGGAACCAGGACTTCCCGAACCCGTCGGACTTCTACCTCCTGCTCGACGCCAAGTCGATCCAGCAGACCAACAACCAGAACTTCTCCCAGGTCAACGACCCGAAGGTCCAGAGCGAGCTGGCCGCCCTCAACAAGGTTCCGGCCACCCAGCTCCAGTCGGTCGCCGCCCGGTGGTCGACGCTCGACGAGTACGTGGCCAAGCAGGCCTACTTCAACGTCTACGGGTCCCAGACCCACCCGAAGTTCCTCTCCGACCGGATCGACTACGCCAGCGCCGTCTTCCATCCGGTCTACGGCAACGACTGGAGCTCGTGGCAGCTGAAATAGCGTGACCGCGGCTGGGCCCGAGCCGCCGGCCCAGCCGCCCTCGCCGATGGCCATCGACCCCGCCACCAACGCCGGAGCCCTGAGCACCGACATTCGGGTCGCGGCCGGGGGAGCTCACGACCGGGATGTCCCGCCGGGGATCGGTCCCTACGCGCTCGCCTGGCGGCGACTGCGCCGCAACCGGGTGGCCCTGTTCTTCGGGGGGGTGTTCGTCCTCGTCGTCGTCCTCTGCCTGCTCGCCCCGGTCTACAGCTCGCAGATCGCCCATACCGGCCCGAACGACAACCACGTCACCGAGGTCATGCACTTCGGCGGCCCGCCCCTCGACGTCGTCTCGCCCACCGGGATCCCGATCGGGCCGACCTGGCACGGCCAGTTCCTGCTCGGGGCCGATCCCAACGGCCGGGACATCGCGGTGCGCCTGCTCTACGGGGGGCGCAACTCGCTGGAGATCGGGTTCGTGGCCACCCTCCTGACCATGCTCCTGGCCGTGGCCACCGGGGTCACCGCCGGTTACTTCCGGGGGTGGACCGACAGCGTGATCGCCCGGGGGCTCGACCTCGTCTGGGCCTTCCCGCCCGTCCTCCTGGGCGTCGCCCTCGGGACCGCCGTGGCCGTCGGCGGCCTCGACTTCGGCCTCTTCGCCCTCCAGGGCAACTCCCTGTTCCTGCCGGCGGTGATCATCGGCGTGGTCTACGTCCCCTACGTGGCCAAGCCGCTCCGGGGGCAGGTCCTCGGCCTGCGCGAGAAGGAGTTCGTCGACGCGGCCCGGGCCCAGGGGCTCGGCCCCCTGCGGATCATGATCGGCGAGATCCTCCCGAACGTCGCCTCGACGATCATCGTCTTCCTCCCGCTGATCCTGGCCAACGCGATCCTCCTCGAGGCCGGCCTCTCCTACCTCGGCGCCGGGGTCCAGGCCCCGAATCCGTCGTGGGGGACGATGATCAGCGACGGGATCCGGCTGATCCCGAGCGCGATGCACCTCGTCTTCGTCCCCGGCCTGATGCTCGTCCTCACCGTCCTCGGGATCAACGTGTTCGGCGACGGGGTCCGCGACGCGGTCGACCCCCGGGCCCGGGTGCGCATCGAGGCGCCCGGCGCCGCGGCCGGGGCCGGCGGGGCCGGGGCGGGAACCGGGACCGGGGCCGGGGCCGGGGCGGGGGCCGGGGCCGGCGACTGATGCTCCGCTTCGCCGTCCGGCGCCTGGTCTCGACCGTGCTCGTGCTCTTCGCGATCTCGATCCTGACCTTCCTGATCTTCCAGGCGATCCCCAACGGCGATCCGGCCCTCCGCCTCGCCGGGCGCCTGGCCCAGCCCCAGCAGATCGCCGACGTCCGCAGGCAGTGGGGCTTCGACAAGCCGATCTACGTCCAGTACGTCAAGACGATGGAGAAGATCCTCGACGGGAGCATCATCTCCTACACCCAGCAGCTGAACGTCGAGGACCAGATCCGCCAGGACCTCCCGGTGACCATCTCGCTCTCGGTCGGGGCCGGCCTGATCTGGCTGTTCTTCGGAATCGTCTTCGGCGTGCTGAGCGCGGTCACCGCCGGGCGCTGGCTCGACCGGTTCCTGACCGTCCTCTCCCTGGTCGGGGTCTCGACGCCGGTGTTCTTCCTCGGGGCGGTGATGCTGTACTTCCTGGGCTACAAGTGGAACATCTTCCCGCTCGGGGGCTACGTCAAGCTGACCGACGACCCGTGGGGCTGGTTCACCCACCTGCTGATGCCGTGGTTCGCCCTGTCGGTGCTGTTCATCGGGGTGTACTCGCGGGTGCTGCGCTCGACCATCCTCGACACGCTGAACGACGACTTCGTCCGGACGGCCCGGGCCAAGGGGATCAGCGAACGGCGGGTGATGATCAAGCACGTCCTGCGCAACTCGATGATCCCGATCATCTCGCTGTGGGGCCTCGACTTCGCCGCGGTGATCGGCGGGGGGGCTCTGCTCACCGAGTCGGTGTTCAGCCTCAACGGGGTCGGCCAGTACGCGGCCCAGTCGGTCGGGCGCCTCGACATCCCGCCGGTGCTCGTGATCGTCATGCTCGGGGCGGGCGCGGTGGTCGTGATCGGCGCCCTGGTCGACATCGTCTACGCGGCCCTCGACCCGCGGATCCGGCTGTGATGGCGTCCGCCGGCCAGCCCCGGGAGCCGCTGCTCGAGGTCGCGGACCTCGAGGTCTCCTTCCGCACCGAGGAGGGGGTCGTCCGGGCGGTCGACGGGGTCTCCTTCACGGTCGGCCGGGGCGAGATCGTGGCCGTGGTCGGGGAGTCGGGGAGCGGGAAGTCGGTCACGGCGATGACGCTGATGGGGCTGACCCGGGGTCCGAACGCCCGGTTCGCCGGGACGGCCCACCTCGACGGCCGGGAGCTCGTCCGGGCGACCGACGCCGAGCTGCGCCGGGTCCGGGGTGCCGAGATCGCGATGGTCTTCCAGGACCCGATGACCTCCCTGGATCCGGTCTACCGGATCGGCGACCAGATCGTCGAGCAGATCCGGGCCCACGACGAGAAGATCTCCAAGGACCGGGCGCTCGAGCGGGCCGTCGAGTTGATGGAGCGGGTCGGCATCCCCCACGCCGCCGACCGGATCCGGTCCTACCCCCACGAGTTCTCGGGCGGGATGCGCCAGCGGGTGATGATCGCCATGGCCCTGTCGTGCTCGCCCCGCCTCCTGATCGCCGACGAGCCGACCACGGCGCTCGACGTGACGATCCAGGCCCAGATCCTCGACGAGCTCCGCCACCTGCGGGCCGAGACCGGGACCGGGATCATCCTCGTGACCCACGACCTCGGGGTCGTCGCCGACATCGCCGACCGGATCCTCGTGATGTACGCCGGGCGGATCGTCGAGCAGGGGACGCTCGACGAGCTCTTCTACGACCCCCAGCACCCCTACGCCTGGGGCCTGCTGGGCTCGATCACCCGGATCGACGGGGACCGGCGGACGCGGCTCCCGGCCATCCCCGGGCTCCCCCCGTCGCTGATGCGCCCGCCCGCCGGCTGCCACTTCCGCCCCCGGTGCCCGCACGAGTTCGACCGCTGCCAGGAGGTTCCCCCGCTCGCGGCGAGGCTGGCCGACGAGCCCGGCCACCGGGACCGGTGCTTCCTGGAGCCCGCCGACAAGCGCCGGCTGCGCCAGGTCGCCGGGGGCATCGGACTGGCCGGCGAGGAGACGGTGATCGCCTGATGGGCGAGGGCGACCGGGCCCGGGACGAGGCGGCGAGCCTGCTCGGGGTCGAGCACCTCGAGGTCCACTTCCCGATCCGCTCGGGAATCCTCTTCGACCGGCGGGTGGGCTACGTCCACGCCGTCGACGACGTCTCGTTCGCGCTGCGCGAGGGCGAGACCCTGGGCATCGTCGGGGAGTCGGGATCGGGCAAGACGACCCTGATCCGGGCGATGGTGCGCCTGCTCGACCCGACCGGCGGGCGGGTCAGCTTCCGGGGCACGGACATCACCACGGCCGGCCGGGGGCAGCTCGGGCCGGTGCGCCGGGAGATGCAGATGGTCTTCCAGGACCCCCAGGCGTCGCTGAACCCGCGCAAGCGGGTCGGTCAGATCCTCGCCACCCCGCTGCGCCTGGTGGGGGTCGACGACGGCGCCGAGATCGAGCGGCGCTCGCGCGAGCTGCTCGCCCAGGTCGGCCTGAACCCGGAGCATCTCGGGCGCTTCCCCCACGAGTTCTCGGGCGGCCAGCGCCAGCGGATCGGCATCGCCCGGGCGCTGGCCATGGAGCCGCGGCTGATCGTGCTCGACGAGCCCGTCTCGGCGCTCGACGTCTCGATCCAGGCCCAGGTCATCAACCTGCTCGAGGATCTCCAGGAGTCGCTCGGCCTGACCTACGTCTTCGTCGCCCACGACCTCTCGATCGTCCGCCACATCGCCGACCGGGTCGCGGTGATGTACGTCGGCAAGGTGGTCGAGATGGCCCCGACCGACCGGCTCTACGTCAAGCCGATCCACCCGTACACGGCGGCCCTGCTCAGCGCGATCCCCATCCCCGACCCCCGGGAGAACCGCGCCCGGGCCCGCCACGTGCTCGAGGGCGAGCCGCCCAACCCGGTCTCCCCCCCGTCCGGCTGTCGCTTCCATACCCGCTGCCCCCGGGCGACCCAGCTCTGCCGGACGGTCGAGCCGCCCCTGGCCGAGTACCCCGGCGGCCACCTCGCCGCCTGCCACCACCCGCTGAACGTGACGGCGGCCGAGATCGCCGGGGCGACCCGATCGGAGACGAGCCCGCTCGCGGCGGGCGAAGAGCTGCCCCAGGCGGCGTAGTCTCTCGGGTGCATGAGCGACGAACTCCAGGCGGCGGCGACCGCGGTCCTGCAGCGGCTCATCCGCTTCGACACGGTCAACCCGCCGGGCGACGAGCGCTCGGCCCAGGAGTACCTGGCCGGCCTGCTCGGCGAGGCCGGGTTCGCCTGCGAGCTGCTCGGGCGGACCCACGCCCGGCCGAACCTCGTGGCCCGGCTCGACGGAGAGGCCGCGGGTCCGACCCTGTGCCTGCTCTCCCACATGGACACCGTCCTGGCCACGCCTGAGGAGTGGACCCACGATCCGTGGTCGGGGGACCTCGCCGACGGGTTCGTCTGGGGGCGGGGAGCCCTCGACATGAAGGGCCAGACCGCGGCCGAGGCCGCGGCGGCGATCTCGCTGGCCTCGGCCGGGTGGCGCCCGGCCCGGGGAACGCTGCTCGTGGTCTGCGTCGTCGACGAGGAGACGGGCGGGTCGGAGGGGGCCCAGTGGCTGACGGCGACCCACCCGGACAAGGTCCGGTGCGACCTCCTGCTCAACGAGGGCGGGGGCGGGATCCTCGAGTACGGGGGCCGGCGGGTCTACTGCGTGGGATGCGCCGAGAAGGGGGTCTTCCGGTTCCGGCTGGAGACCGACGGGGTGGCCGCGCACGCCTCGATGCCGCGCCTGGGCGACAACGCGCTCCTCAAGCTGGCGCCCCTGCTCGAGCGTCTCGGCGCCCGCCAGCCGAGCTACGACCCGGGGGCCGAGGGCCGGGCCTTCCTCGAGGCGATCGGGGAGTGGGGCGACGGGGACGCGGCGGCCGCGCTCGAGCGGGTCCGGGCCGTCGAGCCCCGCCTCGTCCCCCTGCTCGAGCCGATGCTCGGGGTCTCGATGGCCCCGACCCGGGTCCGGGCCTCGGAGAAGATCAACGTCATCCCGTCGACGGCCTCGGTCCAGGTCGACTGCCGGGTGCCCCCGGGTCTCGGCGAGGCGGACGCGCTGCGGCGGATCCGGGAGGTCATCGGGGAGGACGGCTACCGCCTGGAGTTCACCGAGCAGGTAGTCGGCAACCGCTCGCCCCTGAGCTCGGCGCTCAAGGACTTCATCGAGACGTGGATCGCCGGCGAGGATCCGGACGCCCTCTGCGCCCCGGTCGTCCTTCCCGGGTTCACCGACTCCCGGACGTTCCGGGACGCCTTCCCCGAGTGCGACGCCTACGGATTCTTCCCCCACCTCCACGCCAACCGCTACGAGACCGACCCCCTGATCCACGGGGCCGACGAGCGGATCGACGTCCGCGACCTCGGCTTCGCGACGCGCTTCTTCCGTGACGTCTGCCGGGGAATGCTGGGCTGAGTCGGAGTCGGGGCTCAAGCGGGGGGCTCAGACGCCGATGAAGACCATCTGGTGATGAATCTCGTCCTAGCCGCGTTCGTCGACGACATCCAGAACGGCGCCCAGAACTGGATCGGGGTCGCGACGATCTTCTTCATGGTCGCGATGGTCGTCCTGATCTTCCGGACGATGCGGCTGATGCCCCAGAACAAGCCCCAGGAGATCAAGCCCGCGGCCGACGGAGCGGTCGGGTGGGACGACATCGCCGGGGTGGTCGAGGCCCGGGCCGAGCTCGAGGAGATCGTCGAGTTCCTCCGGGACCCCCGCCGGTTCGCCAAGCTCGGGGCACGCGTCCCCCGGGGAGTCCTCCTCCACGGGCCCCCCGGGACGGGGAAGACGCTGCTGGCCAAGGCGGTGGCCCACGAGTCGGGGGCCCGCTTCTACTCCCAGTCGGCGGCCGGGTTCGTCGAGATGTTCGCCGGCCTCGGCGCCTCCCGGGTGCGCCGGCTCTTCCGGATCGCCCGCAAGCACCAGCCGGCGATCATCTTCATCGACGAGCTCGACGCCGTCGGCGGCCGCCGGGGGATGGACATCTCCGGGGAGAAGGACCAGACCCTCAACCAGCTCCTGATCGAGATGGACGGCTTCCACACCGACGGGCGGGTCGTCGTCATCGCGGCGTCGAACCTGCTCGACAAGCTCGATCCGGCCCTCCTGCGCCCCGGGCGGTTCGACCGCCAGATCTACGTCGCCCCGCCCGACGTCCGCGACCGGGAGGCGATCCTCGAGGTCCACACCCGAGGCAAGGACGTCGAGGGGGTCGATCTCGAGCTGATCGCCCGCCAGACGAGCGGCCTGACCGGGGCCGACCTCGCCAACATCTGCAACGAGGCGGCGATCTTCGCCGCCCGCCGGGGGGCCGAGTCGATCGCCGGGCTGGACTTCGACCACGCGCTCGAACGGGTGATCGCCGGGGCCCAGTCCCGGCGGGTCCTCTCCGACCACGAGCGCCGGGTCGTCGCCTACCACGAGGCGGGCCACGCCCTGTGCGGCGAGCTCCTCCCGAGCGTCGACCCGGTCCACAAGATCTCGATCGTCCCCCGGGGCCGGGCCCTCGGCTACACGCTGAACCTCCCCGACGAGGACCGCTACCTGAAGACCCGGGACGAGCTCGTCGACTACATGACCATGCTCCTCGGCGGGCGCGCGGCCGAGCAGGCGGTCTTCGGCGACGTGACCACCGGGGCCTCCGACGACCTCCGCCGGGTGGCCGACATCGCCCAGGCGATGATCTCCGACTACGCGATGGGAACCTCCGGAGCCGTGCTCGGGTCCGACGCGAGCGCCTCGGTCTCCGACATCACCCTGCGGATCCGCGACGAGGAGCGCGAGCAGGTGATCCACGAGTCGCGCCGGGCGGCCCGGGAGCTGATCGAGTCCCAGCGCGACAAGCTCGACGAGCTGGCCGCCGAGCTCCTGGCCAAGGAGGTGCTCGAGCGTCCGACCATCGACCGGATCATGGCCGGGGTTCCCCGCCGACCTTCGATCGCCGCCTTCCGCCGGAGCGGCGGGGCTGTGGGGGGCACGCCGGAATAGGCTCTGGCTGGGGAGCGGTGGCCGCCCGACGGCCGTTGGGCCGCGTCCTCGCCGGGTCAGCTCGGTTCGGCCGGGTGCCGCGTGCCGGGTGCCGGCCGTCGGGGACGATCGTGTCCCGGTCGTCAGCTCGCCTCGCCCCGGGGTCACGGGCATCGGGGGCGATCGTGTCCCGGTCGTCACCTCGCCTCGTCCCGGGGTCACGGGCGTCGGGGGCGGTCGTGTCCCGGTCGTCAGCTCGCCTCGCCTCGGCCCGGGGTCACGGGCGTCGGGGGCGGTCGTGTCCCGGTCGTCAGCTCGCCTCGGCCCGAGCCGCCGGTGCCGGCGCCGGCGCCGGCGTGAGCTCCCCCCGATCGCCCCCGTCGTAGGCCATCAGGGCCGGGAAGGCGAGGACGACGAGGCCGACGCCGGCGATGCAGGCGAGCCCGCCGCTGAGGACCGAGATCCGGGCCGAGCTGATCGAGGCGACCGCCCCGGCCT
>JAXDHK010000096.1:0-4474 GCA_034664545.1 Solirubrobacteraceae bacterium | reverse complement strand
CTGAGCGCCGGGCGGCTGTCCGACCTCTTCGGGCGCAAGCGGGCCTACGTCGCCGGGTTCGTCGTCTTCGCCCTCGGGTCGCTCGGGGCCGGCTTCGCGGCCGACGTGACCCAGCTCATCCTCTGGCGGATCCTCCAGGGCGTCGGCGGGGCGTTCCTCTTCGCCAACGCGGCCGCCCTCGTGACCGACGCCTTCCCGCGCGAGCAGCTCGGCCTGGCCATGGGCGCCAACACGATGATCGCTGCCGTCGGCCTCGTCCTCGGCCCCGTCCTCGGGGGCGCCCTCGTCTCGATCTCCTGGCACTGGGTCTTCTGGTTCAACGTCCCCCTCGCCCTGCTCGGCGCCGCCTGGGGGGGCCTCATCCTGCGCGAGCTTGCCAAGCCCGACACGACGCGCGGCTACGACATCGCCGGAACCGTCGCCTTCCTGATCGGCCTGACCGGGTTAGTGCTGGGGGTCTCTCGGGGCGGCCTCAGTGGCTGGTCGGATCCCGTCGTGATCGGGGGGCTTGCGGCCGCGGCCACGCTCCTGCCCCTGTGGGTCGTCATCGAGAGCCGGGTCCGGGCGCCGATGCTCGACCTCTCGATCTTCCGCAACCGCCTGTTCGCCGCCGCCGCCGGAGCGTCGTTCATCAACGGCCTCGCCCGGTTCGCCCTGATGTTCCTCTTCGTCTTCTACTTCCAGGGCGCCCAGGGCGACGACCCGATCACCGCCGGGATCAAGCTGATCCCGCTCGCCCTGGGCATGCTCGTGTCCTCGCCCCTGGCCGGGATGTACGCCGACCGCCGGGGGTCCCGGGGCCTCGCCGCCCTCGGGATGGTCGTGGTCGGAGCGGGCCTCGCCCTGATGACCACCCTCCAGGTCCACACCCCCTACTGGCAGAGCACGCTCTGGCTGGCCATCGTCGGGGTCGGATCGGGCATGTTCAACAGCCCGAACACGGCGGCCATGATGGGGACGGTCCCGGCCCAGCGCCGGGGGATCGCCGCCGGGGCCCGGATGCTCCTCCAGAACACCGGGGCCGTCCTGTCGATCGCCTTCGTCCTGGCCATCGTCACCTCGGCCATCCCCAAGGCGACTCTGTTCGCGATCTTCTCGGGCCTCGCCAAGGGCCTCTCCGACCAGAAGCTCGCCCCGTTCATCCACAACATGCACCTCGCCCTCTGGGTCCTGGCCGCGACCTCGATCATCGGGGCCGGGGTCTGCCTCCTGCGGCCCCGCCACGCCGGGGACCCGGCCGAGCTTGAGGCGGAGGACCGGACGTCGCGGCCGATCGCCGAGCGGGACTCGGTCGCGGCCGAGCCGGTCGGCGCCCGATGAGCGCGGAGCCCGGCCATCGGATCGGCGACGTCGCCCGCCTGGCCGGGACGACGCCCCGGACGATCCGCTACTACGAGGAGATCGGCCTCCTCCCCGGGGGAGGGGAGTCCCGGGCCGCCGGGGCCCACCGCCTCTACGGGGAGGCCGACGTCGAGCGCCTGCGCGAGGTCATGCGCCTCAAGTCCCTGCTCGGGGTCTCCCTCGACGAGCTCAAGGAGCTGATCGCCGCCGAGGACGCCCGGGCGGCCGTGCGGACCGAGCTCCGCCGGGGCGACGTCGATCCCGACCGCCGCCGGGACCTCCTCGTCGAGGCCAAGGGCCACCTCGAGCGCCAGCTCGAGCTCGTCCACCGCCGCCAGGCCGAGCTCGCCAAGCTCGAGGCTGACCTGGCCGACCGCCGCAAGCGTGTCCTGGTGCGCCTGCATGAGCCGGGCGATGGCGCTCCCCAAAGACACGAGGACGAGGCCGGGGAGGGCTCGCCGGAGGCGGCGCCGGCCGGGGCCGGGACCGGGACCGGGCGGGGATGACCGGCCCGGGAGTGCTCGTCGACGGGCTCCTCGTCCGGTTCGGCGAGGTCCGGGCCGTCGACGGGGTCTCGTTCGCCGTCGCCCCCGGCGAGGTGTTCGGGCTGCTCGGGCCCAACGGGGCGGGCAAGACGACGACGCTCCGGGTCCTCACCACCCTTCTGTCGCCCGACGACGGCCGGGCCTGGGTGGCCGGGTTCGACGTCGGGCGGGAAAAGCTCGCGGTCCGGGCCTCGATCGGGTACGTGCCCCAGGCGATCTCGGTCGACGGGGCCCTGACCGCCCGGGAGAACCTCGACTTCTACGCCCGGGTGACCGGGGTGCGCCGGGCCGACCGGCCCGGACGGATCGCCGAGGCGATCGAGACGATGGACCTCGGGCCGCTGCTCGACCGCCTGGCCCGGACGCTCTCCGGGGGGATGCTCCGGCGCCTGGAGATCGCCACCGCCCTCCTCAACCGCCCGCGGGTGCTCTTCCTCGACGAGCCGACCGTCGGCCTCGACCCGACCGCCCGGCGCCTGGTCTGGGAGCGGGTCCACGCCCTCCGGGCCGCGGCCGGGACGACCGTGGTCGTGACGACGCACATGATGGAGGAGGCCGAGCGCCACTGCGACCGCCTGGCCATCATGGATCGGGGGCGGCTCGTCGAGCAGGGCGTCCCGGCCGAGCTCGTCGAGCGGCACTCGGTCGAGGATCTCGAGGAGGTCTTCGCCGCCGTGACCGGTGACCGGTTGGAATCCGAGGAGGGGAGCCTCGCCGATGTCCGCGCCCAGCGCCGCGTCGCCAGCCGCCTGGGCTGACCGGCCGCCCCCGGCGCTCGCCGGTGGCGCCCTCTCGCGGGTCGTGGCCGGGACGCTGGCCATGGCCCAGGCCGAGCTGCGCAAGCTCCGCCACGACCAGCTCGACCTCCTGACCCGGTCGGTCCAGCCCCTGCTCTGGCTCTTCATCTTCGGAACCGCCCTCAGCCGGACCCGGGCGATCGGGACCGGGGGAGTCGAGTACCGGGCCTACCTGGCCCCGGGGGTGATGGCCCAGGCCGCGTTGTTCGTGGCCATCTTCTTCGGCCTGGCCGTGATCTGGGAGCGCGACGTCGGCCAGCTCCAGCGGCTCCTGGCCACGCCCCTGCCCCGGTCGGCGATCGTCCTCGGGAAGGCCGCCGGGGCCGGCGTCCGGGCCGCCGTCCAGGCCCTGCTCCTCCTCGTCGTCCTGGCCATCGCCGGGATCGGCATCCGCTGGCGGGTCCCCGAGCTCGCCGCCGCCCTCGTCCTCCTCGTCCTCGGGACCGGGGCGTTCGCCTGCCTGTCGATGCTGATCGCCGCCTGCGTCCGGTCGCGGGAGCGCTTCATGGGGATCGGCCAGCTCGTGATGATGCCCCTGTTCTTCGCCTCGAGCGCCCTCTACCCCCTGAGCATCCTCCCCGGCTGGCTCCACGTCGTCGCCCGGGTGAACCCGCTCACCTACGAGGTCCAGGGGCTTCGCCAGCTGATGCTCGGGACCGGCGCCCCCCACGAGATCCTGCTCGACTTCGCCGTGGTCATCGGGTTCCTCGCCGCCATGGTCGCCGCCGCGACCCGGGCCTATCCGCGAGCGATCTTGTGAGCGGAGCCCGATCCCTTGCCGCCCGCTGGCTTCGCCCGGGGGCGGCGCGGCCTCGGGCTCCGCTCACAAGGGCCGAGGGAGCGGTCCCGGGCGACGGCATGGGGCGGTGACTCCGGGTGTGGTCTGTGTTCGGGTGTGGAGGGGACGTCACGGTTGGCGGGGGTCGGTCTAGGGGTAGGATTCCGGCGATCGAGATGGGAGACATCGGCAAGCCCCTGCGAGAGACCGAGCGTCCGGCGCCCGTCCGGGTTCCCGTGACCGACCCGACGCCGCCGGCTCCGGCGCGCCCGGGGGTGGCGCCCCCGGCGCCGGCGGTGCCCGGACCGGCGTGACGCCCGAGCCGGTCGCCCTCCCGCTCGTCGGCTTCCGGCGGTGGGGATGCCGCCGGGGCGGGCTCTACTCGGGGATCTTCGTGGCCGGGCGCTTCGTCCCCAACCCGGCGCTGTCGATGATCGCTCCCCGGGCGATGCCCTCGCCCTGGCCGGCCGACGTCGATCGCCACGCCAAGTGCTTCGCCCTCGGCGGCCACGACGCACCCGCGGCGGGGTGTACCTGCGGCTTCTCGGCCTACTACGCGCTGCCCGACGAACCCGACCTCCCGGCTCCGGAGGCCGTCTGGGGGGCGGTGGTCGCGTGGGGGAGGGTCGTCGAGTGCGAGCACGGGTTCCGGGCCGAGTACGCCCGGCCGGTCGCCCTCCTCGACCAGCGGAGCCCGCTCGATCGGGGCGAGGGCGGCCAGCGGCTCGCGCGGGCGGCCGAGCGCTACGGGATCCCGCTGCTCGGGGTCGGGGAGCGCGGGGGGTTCGCGGGCTGGCACGGGGAGGGTCGCTGCGTCTGAGCCCAGCGCCGACCCGCGGGTTCCGCCCGGGGGTCGGCTCCCGCTCAGACTTCGCTCACCGCGCTGGGCGTGGGGCGCGGGTTTGAGCGGGGGGCTGGGGGCCTGTTCTCGGAGGGGGCCGGCTTCGGTGCCGGGGACTTGGTGCCGGCGTGTGCGTTGGGTGCGCAACGGGCTGGGAGTGGCGTGGGGGGTG
>JAXDHK010000095.1:0-4439 GCA_034664545.1 Solirubrobacteraceae bacterium | reverse complement strand
CGATGCCCGCGCCTTCGAGCCACGCCGACGGGACGTTCGTGCCCATCGCGAACTGGCGCACGACGTCCTCGAGGCGGGTGGGCAGCGGTTTGGCCGTGATGAAGAAGAACTGCGCCGAGGTCCCGCGCTGGGCGCGAAAGACCGACCAGAGGGGCGCGAAGCTCGCCGCAACGCCCGCCGAGCACACCAGGAGCCTCGCGCGCTCCCGCGGGAGCTTCACGAACAGGACCGTCGCCTCGGCGATCACCAGGAAGGACGCGAAGTAGTGCGTCCACAGGCAGGCCGCCGCGGCCAGTCCCCAGAGCATCCACCGCGGCCACGACGCCCGCTCGAGGACCGCCCCGACCGCCCACAACGAGAGCAGCATCATCAGGACCAGGACCGCGTACGACCGGGCGTAGATCGAGTACTCGACCAGCAGCGGACTGATTCCCACCAACCAGGCGGCGACCAGCCCCAGCCGGCTCCCGACGAAGCGTCGCAGCGCCAGAAACGAGACCGGGACGGTCACCGAACCGGCCAGGAGGGAGACCATCCGCAGAGCGACCGCCGAGTGATCGCCGCTGAGGCTGACCCAGGCCCACGTCAGCAGGTAGTACAGCGGCGGGGTGGACTCCGTCGCCCGGATGCCGTGCCAGACGTCGCCGATCGACGCGTGCCCGGTGACCGACGCCGTGAAGACCTCCTCGTACCCGAGGCTCTGGTCGCCGACGAACGCCGCGCGCAGACAGACCCCGACGACCGTGGCACCCGTGACCCCGAGCCAGATCAGCCTCGGCCGGGTCACCGTCGGCCCCGATCCCCCGGTCTGGATGCGCTCACCCTTGCTGGGCGGACCTCCCGGTGCGAGGCCCCCAAGCCGGTCAGGGTCGCCGATGCCGGGATCCGCGCCACGGGCCTCAAGCTATCGCCGGGAGCAAGACGAGATCGCCGAGCCGGATGGGCGTCGAGGGAACCCGGGGCGGTTTCGATGCCGTCGGGAGGCTGGCGTACCTTCCCGTCTGGTTTATTCGGGCAAGACGGAAAGGGGGCGCGCTGGGCATGGTGGTCAGGCGGTCGCTGGGGCGGCAGTTCGGGTGGCTCTGGGCCGCCTATGCGGCCAGCACGCTGGGCACGTGGCTCGCGTTCGACGCGTTCCCCCTGATCGCGATCCTCGTGCTCCACGCCGGCGCGACCGAGGTGTCGGTCCTGGCCGCCGCGGGGCTTGCGGTCGGGGCGGCGGTGGCGGTGCCGCTCGGGCCGTGGGTGGAGTTTCGACGCAAGCGGCCGGTGATGGTCGCGATGGACCTGACCCGGTTCGCCGCCTTGATGAGCATCCCGGCCGCCTTCGCCCTCGGCTGGCTCAGCTTCGCCCAGCTCCTGGTCGTCTCGGTCATAGTCGGCGCCGCCGACATCGCCTTCAAGGCGGCCGGGGGCGCATGCCTGAAGGCGCTCGTCCGGCCCGAGGACCTGCTCGTGGCCAACGGGCGGTTCGAGTCGACGACCTGGACCGCCACCGTGCTCGGACCCCCGCTCGGCGGGGCCGCGATCGGGCTGTTCGGTCCGGTGAGCACCGTCGTGGCCAATGCGGTCAGCTACCTGCTCTCGGCCGCGGGGATCCGCGCCATCGGCGCGACGGAGCCCCGGCCCGCGCCAACCCATGCACCACGGCTCCGGGCGGGCACCCTGCTCGACGGGTGGCGCTACATCCTGACCCACCCGGCCCTCCGCCCGCTGTTCTTCAACACCATCCTCGTCAACGGCCTGATCATGGCGACCGCGCCGCTGCTCGCCGTGCTCATGCTCGGCCACCTCGGGTTCGCGCCCTGGGAGTACGGCCTCGCGTTCGCCGCGCCCTGCGTCGGTGGGCTCGTCGGCTCCCGGCTGGCCGCCCGACTCGTGGCGCGGTTCGGGCGCCACCGGGTCATGTGCACCGCCGGGACGCTCCGGGCGTGCTGGTCTGTCGGGTTGGCCTTCATCGGCCCCGGCCTCCCCGGGCTCGTGCTCGTCATCGCCGTCGAGCTCGGGCTGATCACCTGCATGGGCGTGTTCAACCCGGTGTTCGCCACCTACCGGCTCGACCAGACCCCGACCGACCGCGTCGCCCGGACCCTCTCGGCGTGGTCGATCTCCAGCAACGCCACGATCGCGGCGATGACCGCCGCGTGGGGCGTCCTGGCCGGTCTCACGAGCGCCCGCGCCGCGATCGCCGTCGCCGGTCTCCTGATCCTGGCGACACCGCTCCTGCTCCCCCGACACGACCCCACGCCCCGGCACGAGCCGGAGCTCGCCCGGAGCTACGCCTGACCCACCGCCGCCCGCGACGACTCGCCGGTCGTCCCGGCCGGCCGCGGCGCCTCGGTGGGACCGGCCGACCCTCGCAGCGGGGTGGAGCTCACCGACCAGGGCGTCGTGCTGTTCGATGCGTTGCGCCAAGTCGCCGTGGCCCACGACGCACGGCTGCGCTCAGGACTCACGGAGGCCGAGACCGAGCTCCTGGCCGAGTTGCTCGACAAGCTCCGGTCCGGACGCGGATCGGATGCCGAGGGTCACGGCTCGACCCGGTAGACCCTCCCCGACCGTGAGACGTCCGCCCATCCCATCGCCGTGGCCGACCGGGCCCGGTGGAGTCCGCCGGGGTCGCGGTTGGCGCCGATCACGCCGTCGAACGTGGTCGTCTGGCCGGTCCGGGTGTCGAGGATCAGCACCTGGGCCGTCTGGGTCGCCGGGTTCAGCGACGAGATCAGGAGCCGCGACTCGTCGAGCGTCAGCGCGATCCCGCCCGGACGCCCGAGCCGGACACCGCCGGCGACCGTGGTCACCCGCCCCCCGGCGATCCGCAGCGCCCGCCCGCCTGCGCCCTGATCGGTCACGAAGACCGCCCCCGACCGCGAGAGCGCGACCCCGTCGGGCCGGCGGAGCGGCTCGCCCTCGTGGACGACCGTCGGCCGTCCGGCGCCGCGGGCGGCGATCCGGAGCACGGCCGGCCGGCCGGTCCTCGGGTCCCGGCCGGTGTAGACGACGTAGTCCCGACCCCCGAGCCGTTCGACCTCGAGCCCTCGGGGCGCGCTCCCCGCCGTACCGCGCAGCGCGTGGACGCCGCCGCCCGTCGCCGAGACGACGAAGATCCGCTGGGCCCGGGGGTCGGCGACGAAGACCCGCAGCCCGTCGCCCGAGACCGCCAAGCCGACCGGCCCCCGGAGCGGACCCCCGGCGAGCACCGGGCGGACGGGGCCGCCGGCGAGCGGGACCCGGATGACGGCCGGGCCGCCGACCCCGTTGGCCGTGAAGTAGATGAGCTTGCCCGTCGGATCCGGGCTGGCGTCGAGCGCGGCGTTGCCCGGCGGGAGCCGGAGCACCAGCGCGGCGCTGGGACCCGAGGTCCCGGCCGTCCTCGCCACCTGCGCCGAGGCGGCGGTCATGGTGAGAAGCAGGGCAAGGCCGGTCCCGGCGGCGCCGGCGACCCCGGCGCCGAGAACGGTCCGGCTGGAGACGGTCACTCGAATCCCTCCCGTCCGCGCGAGCCGTCCGCCGGCTCAGCCGATCTGCTCGGAGCGGGTCTGCGTGCCCTGGTCGTCCCGGTAGCGGACGACCACCCGCGGACCGTCGAAGTCGAGGACGGCGAACCCGAAGCTGCTCCAGACGGCGCCGTTCTCCTCGAAGCTCCCGCCCTCCTGCCAGACGCCCGGGGGCGGGAGCGCCGCCGTCTCGTCACGCGCGGGCACCGGGATGCCACCGTGGCCGATGCAGCGCAGGAACGGGATCCCGTGGGCGCCCTCGAAGCCCATGCACCGGTGCTCGTGCCCCCACAGCCAGGCCGAGATCCGCCCGGAGTCGAGCAGCGGGCCGAGCTTGGTCGGGAGCACCGTCCCCAGATCCTTGAGGTCGTAGGCCGAGACCAGCTGGTGGTGGGTCAGCAGCATCAGCTTGCGGTCCGACTCGGCCGCCCAGCCTCCGACCACGGTGGCCTGGGGATCGGCGAGGACCCCGCGCTGGCCGAGGCTCAGAACCTCCGGATCCCAGGAGGTGTCGAGGCCGACCAGGTCCCAGGAGGGCGTCTTGATCCGGAAGAAGCTCGTCGGCTGCCCGTCGGGCGACTGCTGGTTGGCGAAGCGCTCCTCCCGCAGCAGCGTCTCGAAGTAGCCCCACCCGCCGCAGTACATGTCGTGGTTGCCGTTCAGCGACCACGACGTCACCCCGCCCCGGGCCTGCGCCGCCGTGACCGGCCACATCCCCTCGGCGAGCACCCGGCGCTCGATCTCGACCGCATCGCCCGAGTAGTAGACGTCGCCCAGGTGGATCACGTGGACCGGTCGATTCTGGCTGAGCCCGTCGGCGATCTCCTCGGCCATGAACTGGGCGACCTGGCGGGCCCGCGGGAGGCCCGAGCCCCAGTCGCCGACGATGACGATCCGGGCGTCGTCGGTCGCGATCTCGTACTCGGCCGGCTTGGGGTTGAA
>JAXDHK010000094.1:0-4984 GCA_034664545.1 Solirubrobacteraceae bacterium | reverse complement strand
CCCCGGCGGTGATGATCTCGACCGCCCGGTCGGCGTCGACCTCGCCGGTCAGCCGGCCGAGCAGGGTCCGGACCTCCTTGGCCACGAGCGGCTCGAGCGCCTCCCGGTAGCGGAGCGTGTCGTAGACCGTGAAGCCGAGCGTCTCGTCGTACCCGCTGGCCCGGAACCGGGCGATCGCCTCGATGATCATCACGTCGTCGGGGTCATAGCCCGAGGCCGACGGGGTCAGGACGCCGAGCTCGGCGAGCCGGTCGAGGGCCGCCTGGGGCACGTCGTAGCGGCGGGCGACCTCGGCCGCCGGGACCCGCGCCTGCTCCTGGGAGTGGCTGAGCGCCTTCTCGACGATCCGGTCCTCGAGCTCGAGCAGCGCGTTCAGGCGGTCGGGCTCCTCGGCCAGCATCCGCTTGATCAGCCGCAGCGGCATGAAGCGCTGCTCCTGGAGGCGCTTGATCAGAGCGAGCCGATCGACGAACTCCGGTCCGTAGTAGGCCATGTTCCGGCTCGTCCGGACCGGCTCGGGGAGGAGGCCCTCCCGGAGGTAGTGCTTGATCGTGGCCGCGCCGACCCCCGAGCGCTCGACGAGCTCGGACATCTTGAGCAGGCCATCGACGGTGCTCACCGCCGACGCGCTCCCGGCCGACCGGTCCTCGGCCTCACCCGGGGGCTCCGGCGACGGCTCCGGCATGCAGGAGCCCGGCGATCTCGCCCTCGTCGTAGCCCGCCTCCCGGAGCACCTCGGCGGTGTGCTCGCCCGGGGCCGGACCCGGCCGGCGGGCATGGTCGCCGGGAGTGCGCGAGAGCTTGACCGGCGGGCCGAGCTGGCGGACCGGACGCTCGACCCCGGGCTGGTCGACCTCGACCACCATGCCCCGCGCCCGGACCTGGTCGGAGTCGAGCGCCTCGTCGAGACCGAGGACCGGGGCCAGGCAGCAGTCGTAGGCCGCCCCGAACTCCTCCCAGGCGGCCCGGGTCCGCCCCCGGAAGATCTCCTCGACCGCCGCGTGGGCCGGAGACCCGGCCGGGTCGAACTGGTGGGGGATCAGCTCGTCGTGGCCGACCCGGTGGCACCAGACGGCCCAGAACCTCGGCTCGAGGGCCCCGAGGGTGACCCACCCGTCGGCACACGGGTAGGCGCGGTAGCAGACGACCCCGCCGCCCAGCTCGAGCCCGCCCCGGGCCGGCGCCGGCCCACCCGCGAGGTAGCCGGCCGCCGCCATGGCCATCCAGGCCAGCGTCCCGTCGGCCATCGCCACGTCGACCAGCTGGCCCGCGCCCGACCGGTCGCGCTCGCGCAGGGCGACGAGGATGGCGAAGGCGGCGACGAGCGCCCCGCCCCCGAGGTCGGCGATCTGCCCGGCGGCCAGCGCCGGGGGACCTCCGGCCTCCCCGCTTAGGCCGAGGAGCCCGGCCAGGCCGACGTAGTTGATGTCGTGGCCGGCCCGGTCGCGGAGGGGCCCCGACTGGCCGTAGCCGGTGATGGCGCAGTAGACGAGCCGGGGGTTGACCTCCCGGACGCGCTCGTAGCCGAGGCCGAGCCGGTCGAGGACGCCGGGGCGGAACGATTCGAGCAGGACGTCCCGATCGGCCGCCAGGCGCAGGAGCACCGCCCGGCCGGCCTCGGTCTTCAGGTCGACGCGGATCGAGCGCTTGTTGCGGTTGAGGGCCAGGAACGCGGCCGATCCGGCTCCCGGGGCGGCCCCCCGGTGGAAGGGCGGCCAGTCCCGGAGGTAGTCGCCCCCGGCGAGATCCTCGACCTTGAGGACGTCGGCCCCGAAGTCGGCCAGGAGCAGCGAGCAGAACCCCCCGGGCAGGAGGCGGGAGAGGTCGAGCACCCGGATGCCCTCGAGCGGGAGCCCCGTCCCCCCGGGCCGGACCCCGGCCGCCGGGCCCGGACTCACCGGCCCTTCCACTCGGGATCCCGATGGTCGAGGAACGCCCCGACCCCCTCGCGGAGGTCGTCGGTCGAGACGGCGATGGTCAGCTGGGCGCGGAGGTAGTCGAGCGCGTCGAGGAGGCCCATGTCCATCTGGCGCCAGATCGCCTCCTTGCCCAGGCGCATGGCCAGCGGGGGGGCGGCGGCCAGCCGGTCGGCCCAGTCGGCGACGGCGGCGTCGAGATCGGCCGGGGCGACGACCCGGTTGACGATCCCGGCCGCGGCCGCCTCGGCCGCGGTCAGGCGCTCGCCGAGGAGGAGCATCTCGGTGGCCGTCCTCCGGGGGAGGTTCCGGTAGAGGAGGGCCGCCACCATGAACGGGAAGGCCCCGACCCCGAGCTCGGGGGTGGCGAACACGGCCTCCGTCCCGGCGATCGCCAGGTCGCAGGCGAGGACCACGCCGACCGCGCCCCCGAGGGCGGCCCCGGCCACGGCGCACACCGTCGGCTTGCCCAGCCGGCCGATCAGCTCGAACAGGCGGACGAACCGGCCGGCCTCGTCGTGCTTGGCGGCGAGCGGCCCCGGACCCACGAAGCCCCGGAGGTCGGCCCCGGACGAGAAGACCCGGGGATCGGCGGAGGCGAGGACGACGCACCGGACCCCGGGGTCGTCCCGGGCGCGCTCGAACCCGCCGATCAGGGCGTCGAGGAGCTCGACCGAGAGGGCGTTGCGCCGGGCGGGATGGTTGAGGCGGAGCGTCGCCACCCCGGTCGCCCCGACCTCGTAGAGGACCGTCGCCTCGTCCATGACCCGGGGGATCGTAACCCAAAAGTAGGAAGTACTACTGTTTACTTGCAGGACCCCCGCCGCTACCGTCGGAGGGCCCCCGCCGCCGAGAAGGAGCACCACCCGGAGATGGCCACCGCCGAGCACCCCAAGCCCGACTTCGCGAGCCCGCGACGGGCGTTCGTGTTCACCGACGAGCACGACCAGCTGCGGGAGTCGATCCGGCGGTTCGTGACCCGTGAGCTCCTCCCCCACGCCGAGGAGTGGGAGGAGACGACCTTCCCGGACTGGGTCTTCCGGCGGATGGGCGAGCTCGGCTTCCTCGGTCTGTCGATGCCCGAGGAGTTCGGTGGACAGGGTGGCGACTACTTCTGCAACCTCGTCCTGGCCGAGGAGATGGCCGGAGCCGACTCGGCGGGGACGGCGATGGGCGTGGCCGTCCACACCGACATGGCGATGCCCCCGATCGAGCGCTTCGGGACCGACGAGCAGAAGCGCGAGTGGCTGGAGCCGGCGATCCGGGGGGAGAAGATCCTCTGCCTGGGGATCACCGAGCCCGACGCCGGGTCAGACGTGGCGGGGATCAGGACCCGAGCCGTCCGGGACGGGGACGAGTTCGTGATCAACGGGTCGAAGACCTACATCACCAACGGCCACCGGGCCGACGTGATCGTCCTCCTGACCCGGACCGACCCGGCCGCCGGCCACGACGGCTTCACCCTGTTCCTCGTCCCCCTCGACGCCCCGGGGGTCACCCGGGAGCGGAAGCTGGTCAAGCTCGGGATGCACGCGTCCGACACCGCGCTCCTCAGCTTCGCCGACGTCCGGGTCCCCGACACCGCGATCCTGGGCGTCGCCGGGAAGGGCTTCCAGCAGATCATGTGGGAGCTCCAGGGCGAGCGGCTGATCGGAGCGGCGGGCTGCGTGGCCGCGGCCGAGCGGTGCTTCCAGCGGACGCTGGCCTTCGCCAAGGAGCGCAAGGCCTTCGGCCGGGAGATCGGCCACCACCAGGCGACCCGGCACAAGTTCGCCGAGATGGCGACCAAGATCGAGACGGCCCGGCAGGTCGTCTACGCGACGGCCTGGCGGTTCGCCGCCGGCGACTATCCGGTCCGGGAGATCTCGATCGCCAAGCTCCACGCCGCCCGGATCGCCGTCGAGGTGGCCGACACCTGCATCCAGATCCACGGGGGCGCCGGGTACATGCGCGAATACGGGGTCGAGCGGGTCTGGCGGGACATGCGCCTCCACCGGATCGGGGCGGGGACCGACGAGATCATGCTCGAGGTGATCGGACGCAGCTACGGGCTCTGAGGCCCGCGACCAGATCGCCGCGGGGGGAGATGTGCATTCCTCGGGGCGACGCGAGAGCTTCGGGCAGGTTGGATGTGCCCGCCGCACGCGGGCGTCCCGGACATGAGACCGCCGGCCACGGGCCGGCATCGACCAGAGGAGGCTGAATGGGAGTTCTCGACGAGAAGGTGGCGATCGTGACCGGGTCGGCCCGGGGGATCGGCCGGGCGACGGCCGAGCTCCTGGCCGAGCACGGGGCGAAGGTCCTGATCAACGATCTCGACGCCGGCGCGGCCCGGGAGGCGGCCGGGGCGATCGACGGGGAGACGGCGGTGTTCGCCGGGGACCTGACCAAGCCGGGCGTGCCCGACGACCTCGTGGCGGCGGCGATCGGGGCGTTCGGGAAGATCGACATCATCGTCAACAACGCCGGGTACACGCTCGACAAGCCGATCCACACCATGTCCGACGACTGGTTCCAGAAGATGCTCGACATCCACGTCGTCGCCCCGTTCCGGATCATCCGAGCCGCCGCGCCCCACCTGCGCGAGCCCGCCAAGGTCGAGCGGGCCGAGGGCCGGGAGGTGTTCCGGAAGATCGTCAACGTCTCGTCGGTGTCGGGGACGATGGGCAACGCCGGGCAGGCGAACTATGCGGCCGGGAAGTCGGCGGTCGTCGGCCTGACCAAGACGCTGGCCAAGGAATGGGGCCAGTTCAAGGTCAACGTCAACGCCGTGGCCTTCGGCTACATCGAGACCCGGCTGACCGCGTCCAAGGAGGAGTCGAACACGATGGAGCTCGACGGGGAGCAGATCCAGCTGGGGATCCCCGACCAGCTCCGGGGGATGGTGTCGATGCTGATCCCGCTCGGGCGCCCCGGGACGCCCGAGGAGGCGGCCGGTGGGGTGTTCTTCCTCTGCTCCCCCTGGGCCAACTACGTCCACGGCCAGGTGCTGAACGTCACCGGCGGACAGTTCACCGGGATGACGACGTAGCGCCCGAGCTCAGGCGAGCGGCACGCCGACCAGGCTG
>JAXDHK010000093.1:0-18106 GCA_034664545.1 Solirubrobacteraceae bacterium | reverse complement strand
CAGCCGGGCCGGGGGGGCCGGGCGGTCGCGGGGGGCACGGCCGCCGCGGCGGTGGGCACGGCCGCGGGGGTGGGGGTGGGCGTGGGCGGGGAGGTCCCCGGACAGGGCGGCGCCGAGTGACCGGCGGAGGTCGACGAGGGACCCGCGGCGGGCGGGGTCGGCCGAGAGGGCCCGGTCGATCGACCGGGAGAGGTCGCGCGGGAGGTCGGGCCGGGAGCGCTCGAGCGGCTTGACCGGATCGCCCTGGCGCAGGGCGGTCAGCGCCGGGGTCGAGCCCCGCATCGGGTTGAAGCCGGCCAGACCCTCGTAGAGGGTCAGGGCCAGGGAGTAGAGGTCGGCCCGGGCGTCGACCACCCGGCCCTGGGCCTGCTCGGGGGCCATGTAGGCGAACGTCCCGACGACGTCCCCGGCCCGGGTCAGCGGCTGCTCGCCGGCGATCAGGGCGACCCCGAAGTCGGTCAGCTTGGCCGGGGCCCCGCCCCCGGTCACCTCCTCGGGGACGATCACGTTCTGGGGCTTGACGTCCCGGTGGACCACCCCCCGGGCGTGGGCGTGGGCGAGGCCGTCGGCGAGCACCGCCCCGATCCGCAGGAGCTCCCGGTCGCCGGGCCCCCCGGCCGCGAAGAGCTCGTCGAGGCTCGGGCCCCGGACCGGCTCGGAGACGAGGTAGTAGGCGCTGTCGTCGGCGGCCGCCTCGTAGAGCCCGACGATCGCCGGGTGGCTGAGCCGGGCGGCGGCGAGCGCCTCCCGGGCCGCCCGGCGGCGGTCCTCCCGGCCCTCCCGGGGCCCCCGGGCGATCCGCTTGACCGCGACCTCCCGGTGGAGTCGCTCGTCGTGGGCGAGCCAGACCGTTCCGAACGCCCCGGCCCCGAGGCGCTCGAGCAGGACGTAGCGGTCGAGCACCCGGTCGCGGCCGCCCCCGCCCGAGGACCGGCCCCCCCGGGGCGAGTCGCGACCTCGTGGCAAATCGGTCCTCACCGGCCCGGGTTCGCCGAACCTCGGCCACCGCCCTGCCTGGACTTTCCGGGTGATGGGAAACTTGCACCCGGGCAGGACCACGCCTTCTACGCAATAGTCCTGTCTTCAAACGTCCCGCAAGGAGCGCATTCTTGTCGTTCGACGACGAGGCCGGCGAGCCCCGCACCCGCACCCAGAGAGCGCCGCGCCCGCGCCGCAGCACAACGGGCCCGCGCCCACCCGCCACCGACGACCAGACCCTCCTGGTCAGGCGGGCGGTCGCCGCCGTGGCCGTGCTGATCCTGATCATCCTGATCGGGTTGGCCGTGCGCGGCTACGTCAACAGCCGGCGGGATTCCGCCCTGCGCTCCTACAACGACACGGTCACCGCGATCGCCAACGAGTCCCAGACCCAGGTCTCGGGACCCCTGTTCAACCTGCTCGCCAACCCGACCGCCAGCTCGGCCATCGACACCAACACCACCGTCCAGTCCTACCGGGTCCAGGCTCAGCTCGAGGCGGGCCGGGCCGCGGCGCTCAAGGTCCCCGGGGACATGGTCCCCGCCCAGCGGGCCCTCCTCCTCGCCCTCGACTTCCGGGCCGAGGCGCTCAAGCGGATCGCCGACACCCTCCCCCAGGCGCTCGGCACCCAGGGCGCCGACCAGGCGACCAAGGAGATCGCCGCCCAGATGCAGAAGCTCCTCGGCTCCGACGTGATCTACTCCCAGCGCGTCGCCCCCCTCATCACCCAGGCTCTCGCCGCCCACCACATCGGCCAGCCGGTCGCCGCCAGCCAGTTCCTCCCCGACCTGGCCTGGCTCTCCCCCCAGTACGTGACGACCCGCCTGACCGGGAACGCCGGGGGGACGACGGCCGGCGGGACGGCCAAGCCGGGCAGCCACGGCCACGGGCTGCTCTCGGTGTCGGTCGCCGGGACGGCGCTCACCCCGGGGACCACGCTCAACCAGATCAAGGTCACCCCGAACCTGACCTTCGATCTGAAGGTCGCCAACCAGGGCAGCAACGACGAGACCGGCGTCCTTGTCTCGCTGAAGATCGAGGGTAGTCCGACGGCGATCCCTCCGGCCACCAAGACGATCGACACCAAGGCGGGGACCGTCCAGGACGTCCTGATCCCCCTGACGGTCACGCCCCCGGCCGGGAACGTCAAGGTCGTGGCGAGCGTGGCCGGGGTTCTGGGGGAGTCGACGACGAGCAACAACCACCTGAGCTTCCTGGCCACCTTCACCCACTGAGCGCTCCCCGGCCCGGGGCGGCGGTCTCGGGCCGGGGGACTCGGGTCCGGTCCGGCCACCCCCTGAGGTACCGTTGGCGGGATGAGCTCACTGGCATCGGTCCAGGGAATCGCCGCCCTGGTGGGCGCCGGGGGAGCGGCGGTGGCGCTGATCGCCTGCGGAGTCCTCGGGGTCGAGCTGCGGCGGCTGCGGGCCGCCCACCGGGCGGTCGTCGGCGAGCACGGGGACCGGGACCTGGTCGAGTACTGCGTCGAGCTCGAGCAGGCCTTCGGGGCATTGCGCAGCTACGTCGAGGAGGTCGCCCAGACGCTCGACGGCCGCCTGGGCGACGCGGAGATCCGCCTCCAGGGGGGGATCGCCCACCGGGCGCTCGTCCGCTACGACGCCTACAACGAGATGTCCGGGCGCCAGTCGCTGTCGATCGCCCTGCTCGACGACACGCGCTCGGGGATCGTCCTCTCGTCGATCCACCACCGCGACCAGGCCCGGATCTACGCCAAGCAGGTCCGCGATGGGGAGAGCGAGCTCGAGCTCTCGCCCGAGGAGCACGACGCCGTCCGCCTCGCGCTCGGCGAGGGCGGGAGCCCCGGACGATGACCTCGGCCGGCGGAGGCGGGGACGGCGGCGGCGGTCGCGGGGCCGCCGTGACCGAGCGCTCGGTCCGGGTGGGCTACCTCGGGCCGGAGGGAACCTGGTGCCACCAGGCGCTGCTCGACGCCGGGGTGCCCGGGGGCGGAGAGCCGACCCCGCTGGCCACGATCTACGACACGGTGATGGCCGTCCACGAGGGGACGGTCGGGCTCGGGCTCGTCCCGATCGAGAACTCGCTCGAGGGCTCGGTCGACGTCACCCTCGACGCCCTGGCCACCGATGCCGCCGACGTGGCGATCGTCGGGGAGACGGTCCACCCGATCCGCAACTGCCTGATCGGACCGCCGGGCCTCGAGCTCGGGGCGATCGAGACCGTCTACTCCCACCCCCAGGCCAACGCCCAGTGCGCCCGGTTCCTGCGGACCCGCCTGGGCCACGCCCGGGTCGTGGCGGCGAGCTCGACCGCCGAGGCCGTCCGGAGCGTCACCGCCGACCCGGGCGGGCCGAACGCCGCCCTGGGCAACCACCTGGCCGCCGAGCTCTACGGGGGCCGGGTCCTGCTCGACGGGGTCGACGACGCCCCGGGCAACGCGACGCGCTTCGTCTGGCTGGCCCTCCGGGACGGGGCGCCGCCGGTCCCGGCGACCGGGGCGGCCAAGACGTCGATCGTCTTCTGGGGCGCCGGGGACGAGACGCCGGGCTGGCTCGTGCGCTGCCTCTCGGAGTTCTCCGACCGGTCGATCAACCTGACCCGGATCGAGTCGCGGCCCCATCGAGCCGGGCTCGGGCGCTACATGTTCTTCGCCGACCTCGAGGGCGCCGCCGGGTCGGCGCCAGTGGCCGAGGCGATCGACCGGGTCGGGGGGCACTGCGAGACGGTGCGCGTGCTCGGGTCATACCCCGTCGGTTGACTCACCGCCCGCTCCTTCCGGCGCCGCGGGAGCTAGACTCCGCGCCCAGAGCGATGGCCACCGCGGTTCCGCCAGCACCACTGGGGTCCGCGCCACCAGACGAGCACCAGTGGCGCGGATCGCCACCGCTGCCAAGCGCAGTGGTGGGTGGCCGGGTGCTCGTGCTGAACGCGACGTTCGAGCCGATCAACGTCTGCACCGTCCGTCGGGCGGTCGTCCTCCTCCTCAAGGAGAAGGCCGAGATCCTCGAGCACGGACGCTGGGACCTCCACTCGGAGACGACGGCGATCGCCCGGCCGACGGTGATCCGCCTGGTCACCTACGTCCGGGTCCCCCGGGACGCCCACCGGCGGAAGATCACCCGCCGGGCGGTGTTCGCCCGGGACGACTGGAGCTGCCAGTACTGCGGAGCCCGGTCGAACCTGACCGTCGACCACGTCATCCCCCGGTCGAAGGGCGGCCCGTCCGACTGGGAGAACATCGTCGCCTCGTGCGCCCCGTGCAACCGCCGCAAGGCGGACCGGACGCCGGCCCAGGCCAACATGCATCCCCGGCGGGCTCCCCGGGTCCCGCACGCCGAGATCTTCATCCACGTCTCGAGCCCGACGATCCCCACCGCCTGGCTCGCCTACCTGCCCCGGGCAGCCTAGCCTCCTCTCGCCGGGCCCCCTGCCCGGCCGGGCCCGGCGCGGTCGGCCGGGAACGCACGAGGGGCGCCTCGACGGGCGCCCCTCGCTCGATGCTTTCGCTGGACACAGCCGCGCACGCATTCACCCATCCGGGGGGCGCTGGTCAGCGCTCCCAGGACATGGCCCGCCGGGGGGACAACTTCCGGCTGCCGACGCGGCGGTGGTCCGGGTTGGATTCCGCTAGGCGGGTCCAGCCAACTCCTTCCGACCTAGGGGCCGGCCACCTCCAGAGTCCCGCAAGTACTGTCAACCAATGTAGGACCACCTCCTTTCGCTGGTACCGAGAAGAGTAGCGAACGGCCGGGACGAGGTCGAGGCCGAGGATCGACGCCCGCAGCTTAGGATTGGCGCGTGGACCCGCCGCTCGAAGCCGCGAGGCCGGAGATCCTGGGCCGCGGCCGGGAGCGATGAACGCCCTCGCCGGCTACCGGAGGCTCTGCGGCGCGCGCGATCTCGTCTTCTCCCGCGCGGTCGCCCGGTCGTTCGCCTCCTGCGGTGAGGGCACGGTGATCCACCTCCCGGTCAAGATCGAGGGCGAACGGCGCATCCGCTTGGGCCGTGGGGTCTCCGTCGGTCCCGGGAGCTGGCTGGTCGCCCACGCCGACCGGGGCGCCGAGCTCGCGATCGGTGACCGCACGGCGATCTCCGGCCACTGCGTGCTGGCGGCGGCCCACCGGGTGACGGTCGGCGCGGGCGTCCTGATGGCCCGGGGGGTCCTGATCGTCGACCACAACCACGGCCGGGCCCCGGCCGGCGTGGCGATCCGCGACAGCGGCCTGAGCGAGATCGCCCCGGTCTCCATCGGCGACGGGTGCTGGCTCGGGCAGAACGTCGTCGTCCTCCCCGGGGTGACGATCGGCCGGGGAGCCGTGGTCGCCGCCAACTCGGTCGTCCGGGAGGACGTGCCCGCCGGGGCGGTCGCCGCGGGCGTCCCGGCCCGGGTCGTCGGCCGGCGGGACGGTTAGCGGCCGGGGGGCGACGGGTCGGCCCGGGCCTTGCGTCCGCCCCGACGCAGGTTGCGCAGCAGCAGGCGGGCGACCAGACGCAGCTCCCCCGGCAGGAGCGCGGCGGCCAGGGCCAGCCAGGTCGCCAGGCAGGCCAGGCCCACGAGCACCAGGGCCACCGGTCCCCGACCGCCGAGGACCTCGCCCACCGCGATCGCGATGCCGGAGACGACCGCCACCTTCAAGGTCGGGGCGACGAGGGCGCGAATCTCCGGGGCGCCGGCGCCGACGAACACCACCACCGCGCCGAGGGCCCCGCAGGTGACCGCGAGCCCGGCGCCGGCGATCCCGATCAGGGGCACGAGCCCGGCGGTCAGCCCGACGGCCAGGAGTCCCTGGGTGGCGACGGCCCGCAGGGGCGCCCGGGCATCCCCGTGCGCGAGCGCCAGGCTCGTGAGCACGCTGATCGGGCCGCTCATCAGCAGCCACCCGGCGGCCGCGGCCAGGACCAGGGCGACCGTCGGATGCCAGCGCGCGCCGAACACGAGGCCGACGGAGATGTGGGCGGTCCCCACCACGACCGCCAGCGGGAGAGCGGCCGTCACCGTGGTGACGATGGAGGTCTGGGCCCCGCGCCGGTCCCGACTCGTCCCGGCCTCCCCCCGGGCGAACGCCGTCTGGGTCACCCGCTGGACCGCGTAGGCGATCGAGAGGTTCAGGCTGAACAGGCGCTGGGCGAGGTTGTAGAAGCCCGCCTGGGCCGGTCCGCCGATCGCCGCCAGGGCGACGAGCACGAGGAACTCGCGCAGGAGGTAGAGGGGCGCGAGGATGCTCGCCCGCAGGCTGAAGCCCAGCATCGGCCGGATGCAGTCGAGGTCGATCCGCAGACCGAAGGACCACGGCCGCATCACCGTGGCGATGACCGACCCGACACCCGCCGCCGCCACCACCGCCCCCGCCAGCGAGTAGGTCCCGAGTCCCGCCAGCGCGGCCGGGATCGCGAACGCGTAGAAGACGAGTGGATCCGCGACCTCGATCCAGGTCAGCCGCCGGTAGTCGAGCCGCCGCTCGAGCCACACCACCGGGATCACCCGGGCGCTGTAGAGCGGGAGGGCGAAGCTGGTCAGCGCGGCGACGTCGAGCAGCTCGCTGCGCACTCCGAAGGCCGGGGCGAGGACGAACGCCGCGAGGGCGAGCGCCCCGGAGACGGCCAGGGACCCCACCACCGAGATCGCGGTCACCGTCTGCTCCTCCCGCGCCGACATCTCCTCCCGGCGCCGGATCATCGCCGCCGCGAGCCCGAGGTCGGACAGAAATCTCCCGACGATCTGGAACGTGAGGGCGATCGCGAAGTTTCCGTACTGCCGCGGGGTCAGCAGGCGCGAGAGGGCCACCGTCCCCATGAAGGTGAAGGCCTGGACGCCGACGTTGCGGACCACCATCAGGGTCACGCCCTGCACCGCCCGCCGCTCGATCTCCTCCGACCCCGGCTGCCACGCGGCCGGCTCCGGCGAGCCAACCGCCTCCGGCGGCTGGGCGCTCACCGGCGGTGCCTCGTCCGGTCGACTCCCCGCCGCGTCATGGTCTGGCGGGCCGCGGGCCCCGGCAACGGGCGACCCCGGAAGCCCCGGCGGCATACTCCACGGGATGACCATACCGGTGCGGCGACGGTGGGCCTCCGGGCTGGCGACGGCGGCCGCCCTGCTGGCCCTGCTCGGGCTGGCGGCGGCGGTCGACCGCGTGGCCCACCGGGGCGTAGAGCGACTCAAGCGCGTCCCGCCGACCTCCACCCGCTCAGGTCTTGATCGCGATTCCCTGCCCGGTCGGTGACGCCAGCAACGCGAACCCGAGCTCGGCGGCCAGACGGTCGGCCGAATCTCGCGACGCCGCGTGGGCCTCGGACCCGCCGTAGTCGTCGAAGACCATGATCGCGCCCCGGGTGAGCAGCGGCCAGAAGTGGCGGACTGCGGCCTCCTCGGGCTCGGCCCGGTTCAGGTCGATGTGGAGAAACGCCACCCGATCGATCGTCACCTCCCGGAAGCTGTCCGGAACCATCCCCACCACGAGCCTCACCCCCGGCCACTCCCGGAAGTTCGCGGCGACGCCGTCCGGGCCCGAGGCGTAGTAGGGGGCAGTGTCAGCCGAGTCGCTCGGTCGGAACGTGTCAAAGAGGTAGAAGGGCCGGTCCGTCCAGTCCAGGTACTCGCAGATCGCGCTGACCATGAATCCCTTGCCCGTACCGCACTCCACGAAGGCCCCGTCGAGCCGGGCGGCGGTCTCCGCGGCCCAGAGAATCGTGTGGGTTCGCCATCTCACCCGGTAGTCGAAGCCGCCGGCCCGGACGGCCCGCGCGTAGGCCCGCCGGTAGCGGGGGGCGTCGGTGAAGCGGTGGGCGTGGTCGGTCCGCAGTCCATCCTCGTCGTGGACCGGTGCGCCCGAGCGTCCGGCGAGGTGGAGCTCGCGGGAGGTCCAGGGATTCCGGTTGAACGCCCCGACGGCCCCGTCCAGCGACCGCTGCAGAGCCCGGCGAGCGACGCGCCCCCCGGCCCCCCGGAGTCGACCGACCGCGCCCATCAGACGGAGTCGGCCTCGCGGCGACGATGGCGGTCGGGCGGCACGTGGGCGCGTAGCTTAGCCAGCCAACCCCCCCGCCGGAGCCCGCGGAGATCCGGCCCCGGGGCACCGCCGCATACGGCGGGCGGGCGCGACGGCGGCGACTAGACTCCGCACCCGAGATGGCCGGCCCGCGCTATTCCATCCTCCTTCCCACCCGCCAGGGTGGGCCCTTCCTCGATCGCTGCGTCGCCTCGATCCTCGGTCAGACGAACCCGGACTTCGAGCTGGTGGTGGCCGACAACGCCAACGACGACGCCACGCCCGAGATCCTCCGGGCCTGGTCGGGCGATCCTCGCCTGCGCGTGGTCCGCTCGGAGACCGTGCTGTCGGTGACCGACAACTGGACTGCCGCGCTCGAGGCCAGCCGGGGACGCTACGTGCTGATGGTGGGGGACGACGACCTCCTCCTCCCGGATTGCCTGTCCGAGCTCGACCGCATCCTCGACCGGCACGGCAGCCCCGAGTGCGTGACGTTCAACGGCTACCGCTACGTCGCGCCGGAGTCGGTCGGGCGCCAGCCGACCAGCTACTACGCCGATCCCTACTTCCATTACGGTGACGACCTCCCCGAGGACGGGCTGGTCTCACCGGCGGAGCGGCGCCGCTTGGTCGCGCGCTTCTACGCGTTCGACTTCGCCTTCCCGCTCACCATGCAGCTCACGCTCGTCCGGCGCGACGCGATGGCCCGCCTCCCGCACGGGTTCTTCAAGTCGGTGTTCCCGGACCACTACGCCCTGTGTGGGCTCCTCCTCACCGCCGAGAGCTGGGTGCTCTGCGACCGGCCGCTGGTGGTGGTCGGCGTCAGCCCGAAGTCGTTCGGCCAGTACTTCTTCAACGACACCGACGCGAGCGGGCTCGAGTACCTCGGGGTGCGTGTCGACGCCGCCGGCGGCCTCGAGGGGAGCCCGGTGCTCAACGCGATGTACTCGTGGCTGGGGGAGGCGCTCGGCGACTTTCGCGCCCACCTCGGCGACCTCCAGGTCGACCGCGGCGCCTACGTCGCCCGGCAGGTCCGCTACTGGCTGCGCTCGCACCAGGCGGCCCGGCTCTCCACCCGCGAGCTCGTGCGGCGGATCGTCCGGCTGGCGCCCCGCGACGCGATCGCGGTGGCCCGCCGGTACGCCCGCCCGAGCGAGGTCGGCCCCCTGGCGCGGGCGGCGGTCACCCAGCGCGGACGCCGGGCCGACCACCTGCTCGACGAGCTGACCCCCCTGCCCGGCGTCGCCACCATCGACGCCTTCGCCGCCTGGATCACGGGCCCACAGGCGGCGCGACCGACTCCGGGCGCCTGAGCTGAGTCCCGGGGGCCGGGGCCGCGGACGTCCTAGCGCGCCCCCGAGGCGACCGGCGGCTCGCGCGGGGGAACCGCGGGCTGCCCGCGAGCGTCGGCCCGGGTCGTACCCTCGCAGGCCGACCCGAACAGGAGCAGCGCGGCGCCGACGAACACCCAGTCCTTGTACTGGGTGAGCAGGCTGTCGTAGACGCAGAACATGGCGATGGTCGCGAAGTAGCCGGCGAGGAGGACGTGGGAGAAGCGCCGCGTCCGGGTGAAAAGCTCGTAGGGCGTCTGGGTGACGGCACCGGTCACGAGCGAGCCGAGGATCACGACCGGGACCCCACCGTCCGCCCACATGGGCCCGGCGAAGGTGCTGGCGAACCAGGGCGCCGTGAGCTTCGACGTGATCGTCCCCAGCGAGCGCGACGGGAGCACTGCGTGGAGCGCATAGGTGTCGTAGATGCCGTGCCCGAACGGCATGCGGTGGGGGAAGTAGTCGACGACCTGGGCCAGGACGGTCTGGTTGAGGGCGAGGGCGAAGTGGATCGGCAGGAGCGGCACCAGGGGCGCCGGCGTCCGGGGGACGACGTGGCCGTAGAGCTCGACGGCGAACGCCTGGTGGACGTCCTGTCCGGTGCGCAGGTAGAAGACCAGGGCGCCCAGCTCGAGACCGAGGATGCCGGTGAGCACGAGGGCCCGCACCGACGGCGGCCGCCAGTAGAAGGCCCGGGCGATGAGGGCCGACGCCAGCGGGACGAGCACCGTCTCGCGTCCCCCGCCGAGCACCAGCCCGGCTATCGCCGCCGCCGCGACGGCGATCTCCGGGCGGGCCGACCGGGCGCTCAGGCGGCGGGGGGAGACGAGGGCGAGCATCAGGCACACGGTGAGCGCCCCGGTGAGGAGGGACAGCGGGCCCGCCGAGACGTGGGTGCGCGCCGCGTCGATGTTCGAGGAGAGGAGCGGCACCGACCCGCCGGTCGCGAACTCGCGCGCCAGCTCCGCGAAGCCGACGAGGAGCAGGCCGACGAGGATGCGTCGGCGGGGGCTCGTGAGGCCGGGCGAGGCCGGCGCCCGGGGAACCCGGCCCCGGACGATCAGGCGAGCCGCCACCGCCCCGGCCAGGAACGCGACCGGCACGGCGAGGATCACGAGCCAGGCGGTGCTCGACCACGGCCGCTGGACGGCGAGCACATGGATCTGGGCCCCGGCGGTCCCCAGCAGCCACAGGGCCGGGAGGGCGGCCATCGGCGAGAGGAGGACCGGCGGCAGGCGCCGGGCGGCCGAGGAGGGAATCGTGAGGCTCAGGTTCGTCTCCAGGGACTGCGGGACTCGGCGAGGGTCGATGATAATGTCCCGCCGCCCGCGCCGCCTCCACTGTGGTTCGAGATGCCCACCCCCCGGCCGCGCCGAGGCCCCCAGCACCCGGCGAGCGACCGGACGCGACCCCGAGCCCGGCCCCCGGCGCCGGCCCCCCGACGGTCGCCGTGGCGATCGTCAACTGGAACACGTCCGGATCGGCCGCCGACGCGGCGACGGCCTACCTCGCCTCGACCGGGGTGCGGGCGTCCGTCACGATCGTCGACAACGGCTCCGGCGCCGACCAGCGTGACGAGCTCCGGCGCCGCGCCCCCGCCGCCGCCCGGATCGTCTGGGCCGGACGCAACCAGGGCTACGGTCGCGCCGCCAACAGCGTGCTCGACCACGCCGGGGCCGACCTGGTCTGTGCGTCCAACGCCGATGTGCGCCCGGCGCCGGACATGCTCGACCAGCTCGCCCGGGTCGTGCTCGCCGACGACCGGGTCGGGGTGGGGGCGCCGTGCTTCGACGACGGCCTCCGGCCCTACCACGCCCGGCTGCCCAGGGCGATGACCCTGCCGATCCGGACCGTTCTCGGCGGCTGGGGCCACCGGCCCGTCGACTACCCCGAGCCGGGGAGGGTCGCCGAGGTCGAGCAGCCGGGCGGCGCCTGCCTCCTTGCCCGGGCCTCGACCTGGCGCGCCCTCGGCGGCTTCGACCCCGGCTTCTTCCTCTGGTTCGAGGACGTCGACCTGGCGCGGCGGAGCCTGGCCGGCGGCCGGCGCAACGTGGTGGTCGGCGACGCCCGGGCGGCGCATCGCGGCGGGGACGCCTTCGTCCAGATGGACCGCCGCCTGCGCCACGCCATCCGCCTGCGCTCGATCAAGCGCTACGTGGCCAAGCACCACCCCCGCCTCCTCCCGCTCACGCGCGTGCTCGCCGGCGTCGGTCAGGTCGTCTGGGTGCGCTCGCCCCGGCTGGTCAGGGCCGCCCGTCGCCTGGCCGAGGAAGCGGGAGACCTGCGGCAGCCGGGCTGAACCGGCTTCGCCGGTCAGGCTCGCCCCTCGACCTCAGCCGCCGCGTCGGTCGGGCTCGACAGCGACCACGCGGCCCGGCGCCGGAGCGCCGCCCGGAGCCCCTGAACCGGTGCGAGCTCGACCGGGCGGCGGCCGTCGCGCCCGGCCCGCCGGTAGGCCCGCCACTCCCGCAGACCCCGGAGGCGACCGGCGAGCGGGGCCAGGGAGCGCTCGCGCACCAGGGAGTAGGCGACGTAGGCGACGTCGTAGAGGACCATCGCGACGCCGTACCGGGCGAGCAGGCGGCCGGGGGCGTGCTTGGCGAGCATGCGCACGCGATTCAGGCCACCCTGGTAGGCCCGGAACGACGACCCCGCGGCCACCGTCCCGCCGTGGGCGTGGAGCGCCACGGCCCGGGGAGCCAGCACGGTCGTCCACCCGCGCATCCGCGCCCGCCAGCTGAGGTCGACGTCCTCGAAGCCGAAGCCCAGGCTCTCGTCGAAGCCGCCGACCCGGGCGAGCATCTCGCGCCGGTAGAGGGCGGCCCCCCCACAGGCCCCGAAGACCTCGCGCGGATCCTCCGGGTGCAGCCTGGCGGGCTCTCCGATGCCCAGGTCGAACGGGATCCCCAGCCGGTCCACCCCGATCCCGGCCGAGTTGATCACGTCGGGTCGGGAGGCGAAGCGCATCTGGAGCGCCACGCACCCGACGTCCGGACGCCAGGCGGCGACGGCGAGCGCCTCAGCGATCGCGCCGGGCTCGAGCATGACGTCGTTGTTGAGCATCAGGACCCACTCCCCGCTCCCGGCCCCCAGGCCCCGGTTGAGCGCCGCCGGGAGGGGCCCGTTGGTCGCCAGGGCCACGACCCGCGCCCGCGGGACGAACCGGCGCAGCCGCTCGACCGAGCCGTCCCGGGAGCCGTTGTCGACGACGACGACCTCGCCGGGGACGCCGGCCTCGCCGAGCGCCGCCGCCACGGCGGTCAGGCAGCGCGCGGTCATGTCCGGGCGCTCGTAGTTGATCACCACCACCGATAGCCGGACGGCCATACTTCCAGTATGAGGCTCCCGCCTGCCCCGCGGGCCGGCCGAGGTGACGGCCCACCCCCGCCCGCCGACCGCCGGCAAACCACCGTCACCGCGGTGATCGTGACCGCGACCGGGTCGGTCGCCCTGGTCGACGCGTGTCTCGACTCGCTTCGTGACGCCAGGCCGGTAGACGTGGACCTCTCGGCGGCGGTCGTCGACAACGCATCCACCGACGACTTGGTCGACGCCATCGCACACCGACACCCGTGGGCGTCGGTCCACGCGCTGTCGACCAACCTCGGCTTCGCGGCCGCCACGAACGTCGGGATCGAGCGGACGGAGAGTGAGTTCGTGCTGGTCCTCAACCCCGACACCGAGGTCCCCCGGGGTGCGATCGAGGCGCTGGTGTCGGTGCTCCGGCGGACTCCGGGCGCCGCCGCCGCCGGACCGCGGCTGGTGGACCGGGCCGGCGTCGCCGACCACAACGCCAAGCGGAGGTTCCCCACGCTGCGCGGCGCGCTGCGCCACTTCGTCCCCACCGCGACACGGGGGAGATCCGGGTACGCGGCGGTCGAGGTGGGCGAGTTCGACGAGGCCCCGGTCGACGCTGTGAGCGGGTCGTGCATGATGGTGCGGCGCGCGGCCATCGAGCAGGTGGGGCTCCTCGACGAGGCTTACTGGATGTACGGCGAGGACCTCGACTGGTGTCGCCGGTTCGGACGTCACGGGTGGAAGGTGATCTACTGCGGGCAGGCCACCGTCCTGCATGTCAAGCACGGTGTCACCGGACAGCACCGGACGCTCCGGACCAACTGGGCGTTCCACCGGGCGATGGGCCGGTTCTACCGTAAGTTCGACGCCGGCCATCGGCCCCTGGTCGACGGCCTGGTGTACTCGGCGGTACTGATGAAGTTCGCCGCCTCGGCCGGTGGCTCCCTGCTCCGGCGGACCCTCGCGCGGTCCGCGTGACACACCCAGCCCACCCCGAACCGGGCGGATCCCCGCGGCGGCCTCCCCGCTGATGCGCCTGCCGCCCCCGGTCGCCGGCCTGCGGGAGCGGCTGCGCACGATCGCCGCCGCGGTCGGCGACACCCGGGAGCGCGTGATCGAGTCGGAGGCGGCGCTCCGGGCCGAGATCGCCGGGCTCCGCGCCGCCGGGGAGGAGCGGGAGGCCCGAGAGACCGAGCGGACGGAGGCCCTGCTGCTGGCGCTGGCCGACGACGCCCCGGGGCGCCGGGAGCGACTGTGGCAGCTCCGGGCCGACCCGGGCTACGCCGTCGCCTTCGAGGAGCCCGAGCCCCTGATCAGCGTGGTCATCCCGACCTACGAGAACCATCGCCTGCTCGGGGAGCGCGCGCTGCCGTCCGTCCTGGCCCAGACCTATCAGCGCTTCGAGGTCGTGGTCGTCGGCGACGCCGCCCCGGCGGCGGCCGCGGCGGTCGTCGCGAGCTTCGGCGACCCGCGCCTGCGCTTCCACAACCTGCCCTACCGCGGGCCCTACCCGTCCGGTCCCGAGGCCCGCTGGCTGGTGGCCGGCGTCCCCCCCTACAACGAGGCGGTCAGGCGGGCGGGCGGGCGCTGGATCGCCCCGCTGGACGACGACGACGCCTTCCGCCCCGACCACCTCGAGCGCCTGCTCGACGCGGCCCGGTCCCGGCGACTCGAGCTCGCCTACGGCCGGGTGGCGATCCACCGCCCGGAGGGGGGGCCGGCCGAGGAGCTCGGCCGCTTCCCGCCCGAGGCCGGCCACGCCGCCCTCCAGATGGCGATCTACCACGCCGGCCTCGGGCCGATCTTCCCGCTCGAGCTGACCGACGCGCTCTACGGGATCCCCTCGGACTGGGGCCTCTTCCGGCGGATGCTGGCCGCCGGGGTGCGGATGGGAATGATCGACGCGGTGGTCGCCGACGGCTACCCCTCCGGGCTCTGGTCACCCGCGGGCGGCGCCCCGGCACCCGCGGCGCCCGAGTGGGAGCATGTCCCCGAGGGCTGGGCCCGCGCCCGGGACCCGGCGCATCCGTGCGCGCGGGGGTGGAATGCCCCGGAGGTGGCGGCGACCTACGCCCGCCGCTGGCCCGAGTTCCTGGCGGCGATCGCCGGTCCCGGGCCCCTCGGCGTCGGCCACGAGGCGCCGCTCGGCGCCGGGATCGGCCGGGAGTCGGTGCTCGACCAGAACGCCCACCTCTGCGTCGTCCTGGCTCTCTCTCGGAGCGGGTCCCGCGGGCGGGGGCCGGTCTCGGTGCTGGACTGGGGCGGGGCACTCGGCCATCACCACGCCCTGGCCCGGGCGCTCCTCCCCGACCTCGAGCTCGACTACCACGTCCGCGAGCTACCGGCCGTCGCCCGGGAGGGACGCCGGCTGAACCCGGCCGTCCATTTCCACGACGACGACGAGGGCCTGGCCGAGTCCTACGACACTGTGGTGGCGAGCAGCGCGCTCCAGTACGTCGAGGACTGGCGGGACCTGCTCGCCCGGCTGGCCGGGGTCACGCGGGAACTGCTCCTGATCACCCGCATCGGCCTGGTCGACCACGTTCCGAGCTTCGTCGTCCTCCAGCGGGCCGGCCCCTACGGCTACGCCACCGAGTACCTCGGCTGGGTGCTCAATCGCGAGGAGCTCCTCGGCGCGGCGGCGGCCGCCGGGCTCGAGCTCGCCCGCGAGCTGCTGATCCACCCGCCGTTCGAGATCGTCGGGGCCCCCGAGGAGGTGCGCCACCGCGGGCTCCTCCTCCGCCGCCCCGGAGCGGGCGGGGCCTAGGCGGGCCGGTGGGCCGACCAGGCGCGCAGGCCGTCGATCACCGCAGCCTGCTCGCCCTCCGCCAGGTGGGGGTGGAGCGGCAGGCTCAGGAGCCGCCCGGCGGCCCGGCGGGCCCGGGGGGCGGCGCCGGCGGTGGCGGCGGCGAAGGGCGCCCCGTCCGCCGCCGCCCGGGGGTAGTGGATCAGCGTCCCGATGCCGCGCCGCGCGAGCTCCGCCCGCAGGGCGTCCCGGCGGTCGGTCTGGATCGCGAAGGCGTGCCAGACCGGCTCGGCGCCCTCCGGCCACCCGGGCGCGGCCAGGTCCGGGAGGTCGTGGAGCGCCTCGAGGTAGCGCACGGCCGCCGCCCGCCGGCGCTCGTTCCAGGCGCCCAGGCGCCCGAGGGCCACGCGCAGGAGCGCGGCCTGGACCTCGTCCATGCGCGAGTTGACGCCCAGCCGCTCGGGGAGCTCCCGGTCGCGGCAGCCGTACTGGCGGAGCACCCGGACGCGCTCGGCGAGGTCGGCGTCGTCGGTGACCACCGCCCCGGCGTCCCCGAGGGCGGCGAGGTTCTTGGTGGGATAGAAGCTGAACGCCGCCGCGTCGGCCAGGGAGCCCACCGGCCTCCCCCGCCAGCTCGCCCCTGCCGCCTGGGCCCCGTCCTCGAGCACGCGCAGGCCCCGCTCCCGGGCGACCCGGCGGACGCCGTCGATGTCGACCGGGATCCCGTGGAGGTGGACCGGGATCACCGCCCGGGCCCGGGTGCCGGCTGCCCGGGCCAGGCATTCCGGGTCCATGCCCAGGGAGTCCAGGCCGACGTCGACCGCCACCGGGCGGGCGCCGGTGGCGGCGACCGCCATCCAGGTGGCGATCGCCGTGAGGGCGGGCACGAGGACCTCGTCGCCGGGCCCGATCTCCCAGGCCCGCAGGACGAGGGTCAGGGCGTCGAAGCCGTTGCCGACCCCCACGCACCACCGCGCCCCGCACGCGGCGGCGAACTCGCGCTCGAAGGCGGCGACCTCCTCGCCGAGCACGTACCGGCCGCTGGCCAGGACCCGCTCGACGGCGGCGCCCGCCTCGGGTCCGAGCTCCGCCCAGCCCCGGCGGAGGTCGAGGAACGGCACCTCGTCCGGAGTCATCCGGACGCGATGGCCTTCAGGTACTCGCCGTAGTCGCGGTGGTAGTCGTCCTCGTCGTAGGCGTCGGAGGCCAGCGCCAGGCAGATCGCCCCGGGCGAGAAGACGGCGAGCTCGCGCCAGACCATCCGGGGGAGGAAGAGGCCGTGGCCGGAGTGCTCGAGCCTGGTCGCCTCCCGGCGGATCCCGTCGTCCAGGGTCACCTCGAAGCTCCCGGCCAGCGCGACCAGGACCTGGTCGCTGCACCGGTTGGCGTGGCCGGCCCGGGTCGCCCCGTCGGGCACTCCCTCGAGGTAGAAGACCCGGGCGATCTCGAACGGGATGTGCTCTCCGCCCTCGATTACCGTCAGCTTCCCCCGGCCGTCGCCCCGGATCGGGAACTCGACGAGGCGGCAGTCCGCGATGGTGACAGACGACCCCGCCTCGAACATGCCTGCGAGGATACCCGGCCCGACCCCGAGCCCCGAGATCCCCTCAGGAACCGGACCCGGCGAAGACGGCCCGGGCGGTCGAGGCGAGGATCAGGAGGTCGAGGCGCAGGCTCTGACACTTTACGTAGTAGAAGTCGTACTGGAGCTTCTCGACCGTCCCGCCCCGCGACCCCCCGTACCCGTAGTTGATCTGGGCCCACCCGGTCATGCCCGGACGCACACAGTGCCGGGCTCGGTAGTAGTCGATGTCTGCCTCGAGCCGTCGGACGATGTCGATCTGCTCGGGGCGCGGGCCGACCAGGCTGAGCTGCCCGAGCACCACGTTCCACAATTGGGGGAGCTCGTCGAGGCGGAAGCGTCGGAGCACCCGGCCGACCCCGGTGATCCGCGCCCGTTCGTCTCCGGCCCAGGCCGCCGGCGACTCGGTCGGGACGCAGCGCATGGTCCGGAACTTGACGAGGGTGAACGGCTCGTCCCCCTTGCCGACCCGGACCTGGCGGAAGAGCGCCGGGCCCGGACTCGAGAGCTTCACCGCCACGACGATGACCAGGAAGAGCGGCGCCATCAGGGCCAGCCCGGCGGCCGCGGCCAGGCACTCGCAGGTCCGCTTGCACGCCCCGTAGAGCCGGGGCCGATGGATCTCCGCGACGTCGAAGAGGAACCAGCTCGGGGTCAGCTCGCTCAGCGGCTCCTTGCGAAAGTGGCGCTCGTAGAAACTCGTCAGATCGCGCACCCGGCAGCCGAGGAGGCGCACCCGGGCGGCGACCGCGCAGAGGGCGTCGCTCCGGGTCGCCTCACTCGAGAGGACGAGCATCGTCGCTCCGGCCGCCGCCACCCGCGCGGTCAGCCCGTCGATCTCCTCGGCCGAGAGCCGGACCGCTCCCGAGGCGCAGGCATAGCCCACGAGGCTGACGTCGGTCTGGCGGCGGGCCTCCCGGGCGACGTCCTTGTAGTGCTCCTCGGAGCCGATCAGGAAGACCCGGCGGGCCGAGCGCAGGTAGCGCACTTCGAGCGCCCGCAGCTCCGCGGCCAGGACGAAGGTCGCCGGCGTGGCCAGGGCGGCGATCCCGACCACCCACGGGAGGGGACTCGTCCCCCCGGCGTAGGCGCAGGCCAGGCTGATGGCGAGCGCGACGCCCGCCGGCGGCAGGCTGCCCAGGATTCCCCGCAGTCCGACCCTTCCCCACATGCCGACGGAGCGGCTGTGAAAGGTCAGGCGCCCGGC
>JAXDHK010000092.1:0-5614 GCA_034664545.1 Solirubrobacteraceae bacterium | reverse complement strand
GGGCTCCCGGCCGGCGAGGAGGGCCACCGCCCGGTACATCGCCCCGCTGTCGAGGTAGGTGAAGCCGAGCTCGCGGGCGACCGCCCGGGCGACGCTCGACTTCCCGGCTCCGGCCGGCCCGTCGATGGCGACGAGCATCAGGCGTGCACCAGGTCGAGGTCGGCGGCGAAGCCCGGGTAGGAGACGGCGGCGGCGTCCATCCCGACCACCTCCACCCCCTCACGCGAGGCGAGCCCGGCCACGGCCCCCATCATCGCCAGGCGGTGGTCGCCGTGGGCCTCGAGCGTCCCCCCGCGGAGGCCCCCGGTCCCCCGGACGACGAAGCCGTCCTCGGTCGCCTCGACCTCGCCCCCCAGGCCCCGGAGCCCGTCGACCACGGTGGCGATCCGGTCGGACTCCTTGACCCGGAGCTCCCCGGCCCCCCGGACGATCGTCTCGCCCTCGGCGAAGCACCCGAGCAGGGCCACGAGCGGGAGCTCGTCGATGGCCAGGGGGACCTCCTCGGCCTCGACCACCCCGGCGACCAGCGGCCCGTGGGCCACCTCGAGGTCGCCGACCGGCTCGCCCGGGCCGAGGGGGGCGTCCGGGGACTCGAGCTCGCCGTCGAGCCTCCCCCCCATCCGGCGCACGATCCGGGCGAAGCCGCCACGCGTCCAGTTGAGGCCGACGTCCCGGATCCGGACCCGGGAGCCGGGGACGAGCAGGGCGGCGGCGATCAGGAAGGCCGCCGACGACGGGTCGCCGGGGATCCGGACGTCGACCGGGTGGAGCTCGTCGCACCCGCCGACGGAGATCGTCGCCCCGTGGCGCCGGAGACCGGCCCCGGCGGCGAGGAGCATCCGCTCGGTGTGGTCGCGGCTCGGGGCCGGCTCGCGCACCGTCGTCGACCCGTCGGCCCCGAGGGCGGCGAGCAGCACGCACGACTTGACCTGGGCGCTGGCCACCGGGAGCTCGTAGGCGATCGCCCGGAGGCCGGCGCCGGTGATCGTGAACGGGGCGAAGCGCCCGTCGACGGCATCGAGGACCGCCCCCATCTCCCGGAGCGGCCCGGCGATCCGGTCGATCGGCCGGCGGCGGATCGACGCGTCCCCGTCGAGCGTCCACGAGCGCCCGGGCTGGTGGGCGAGCCACCCGGGGAGGAGGCGCATCAGCGTCCCGGCGTTGCCGACGTCGATCGGCCCGGACACCGACGCCGGTCCCCGGAGGCCGACCCCCCGGATCACGAGCCCGCCCCCGCCCCCGCCCCGGCCCCCACCCGCCTCGACCTGGGCGCCGAGCCGGCGGACGGCGGCGAGGGTGGCGTCGGTGTCGGCCGCGTGGAGGTAGTTCTCGATCCGGACCGGCCGGGTCCCCATGGCGGCGAGGAGGGCCGCCCGGTGGGAGATCGACTTGTCGGCCGGAGCCACGACCTCCCCGCGCAGGACGGCGGCCGGGGCGAACCGGACCCGGCGGGTCATGCCCGGGCCACCGGGAGGGCGAGCTCCCCGATCAGGGCGATCGCCCGGGCGGCCTGCTCCTCGCCGCGGACCCAGAGGGCGACGAGCCCGGGGGCGTCGGCGTGGGACGGGGAGAGCGCCATGTCGACGATGTTGACCCCGGCCCGGCCGAGGGCCAGCGCGATCTCGGCGATCACGCCCGGGCGGTTGGGGACGGCGACGCGGAGCTCGTGGACGGCTCCCCCGGCCAGGCCGGCCCCGAGCAGGGCGTCGCGATCGGCCCGGGCGGCGTCGTTCCAAGCCTCGATGCCGTCCCGATCGGCCGCGGCCAGGGCGGTCCGGACCTCGGTGAGCCGGGCGAGCGTGGCGTCGAGGGCGTCGATCAGGGCGTCGCGGTTGGACAGATAGATGTCGGTCCAGATCGCCCCGCTGGCCCCGGCGACCCGGGTCGCGTCGCGGAAGCTCGGACCCGTGGCCGGCACCCGCTCGTCCTCCCCCCCGTCGGGGTCGACGAGGACCCGGGCGGCCTGGGCGACGAGGACGTTGGCCAGGACGTGCGGGAGGTGGGAGACGCTGGCCATGACCCGGTCGTGGACGGCCGCGTCGATCGCCGCCGGCTGGGCCCCGAGCCCGGCGAGGGCCCGGTGGAGGCGCTCGTAGAGGACGCCCGAGGTGCCGGGGTGGGGCGTGAGGTACCAGGTCGCCCCGTCGAAGAGGTCGGCCCGGGCGTGGGCGACCCCGGCGGTCTCGGCCCCGGCGAGGGGGTGGCCGCCGACGAAGCGGGGATCCCGGGAGGCGGCGACGACCCGGCGCTTGGTCGAGCCGACGTCGGTCACGGCGCAGTCCTCGGGCGCCGCGGCGAGCACGGCCTCGACGACGGCCGGGAGGACCCCGACCGGGGCGGCGACGAAGACGAGCTCGGCTCCGGCGACCGCCTCCCGGGGATCGGCGGCGGCCTCGTCGATCGCCCCGCGCCGCAACGCCACGTCGAGGACGCCGGGGTCACGGTCGTAGCCGGCCACCCGGGCCCCGAGCCGCTCGCGGGCGGCCATCCCGATCGAGCCGCCGATCAACCCGACCCCGATGACCGCGATGCGCACCAGCCAGCTCTAGACGGCGTGCGTGAACGCCTTGCCGGCGATCGAGGCCGCCCGCTCGACCTGGGCGGCGTAGGCGGCGAAGTCGTCGTCCCGGAGCGCCTGGGGCCCGTCGCAGATCGCGGCGTCGGGGTTGGGGTGGACCTCGACGATGATCCCGTCGGCCCCGGCCGCGGCGGCGGCGAGCGAGAGCGGGAGGACGAGGTCGCGCCGACCGGCGGCGTGGCTGGGATCGACGACGACCGGGAGGTGGGAGAGCTCCTTGAGCACGGGGATGGCCATCAGGTCGAGGGTGAACCGGTAGGCGGTCTCGAAGGTCCGGATCCCGCGCTCGCAGAGCATGACCCGCTCGTTGCCCTCCTTGAGGACGTATTCGGCGGCCATCAGGAGCTCCTCGAGCGTCGAGGACAGCCCGCGCTTGAGCAGGACGGCGCAGCCGGTGCGCCCGACCTCGGAGAGGAGCGTGTAGTTCTGCATGTTGCGCGCCCCGACCTGGATCACGTCGGCGACCTCGAGCACGGCCTCGATGTCCCGGACGTCCATCAGCTCGGTGACGATCGGCATCCCGGTCTCGGCCTTGGCCTCGGCGAGCAGCCGCAACCCCTCCTGGCCGAGCCCCTGGAAGGCGTAGGGCGAGGTCCGGGGCTTGTAGGCGCCGCCGCGGAGCATGGCCGCCCCGGCGTCCTTGACGACGTGGGCGGTGCTGAGGAGGAGATCGCGCGACTCGACGGTGCACGGCCCGGCGATCAGCGCGAAGTGGTCCCCGCCGATCCTCCGCCCGGCGATCTCGAGCACCGACGGGTCGCCCCCGCGGAGCTGGGAGGAGGCGAGCTTGTAGGGCTTGAGGATCGGGACGACCTGGTCGACGCCCGGGGCCCCCTCGAGCTCGAGCCGGGTGACGTGCTCCCGGTCGCCGACCGCCCCGATCAGCGTGACCTCGTCGCCGCGGGAGACGTGGGCGCGCGCCCCGGCGCCCTCGACCCGGGCGATGACGGCGCCGATCTCGTCCTCGGTCGCCGTCGGTTTCATGACGATCATCATCAGTCGTTCCTTTCGAGTGCTCGCGGAAGCCTATTCGTAGATACGCGCTGGTCCGTGCGGGGGGTCATGTGGAGCCGTTTCGCCCGGACGCAGCGCGGTCGCGTGGGCAGTGGGGCGGGGCGGCGCTCGGCCGGGGAGGGGCTTATGTGGCCCCGCGCACCGCCCGGAGGCGACGCGCGTCCGAGCGCCTAGCTAAATCGCCAGGACCAGGCGTAGAGGCGATAGGCGCAGCCGGACGGGGCGCCGAGGGCGCCGCCGGGCGAGGGGAAGGGGCTGACCGGGCTGCTCATCGCTCCGACAATGGATAGCAGATGAGCGGCACGGCCGCCACGGGTCGAGTGCGGACGTCCGTGGCCCGGGCGAGCACTTCCTTGGTCCGCTGCGAGAACTCGGCGTCGGTGCCGTCGGGCGTGTAGTAGTGGAGCTCCTTCCACTGGCTCTGGCGGGCGACCGCCAGGTGCATCTCGGCCTGGGTCGGGTCGTCGAACTCGCCCGACTTCACCTCGAGGAAGCACAGGAAGACGAGAGTCGGTTGCGGGCGATGGTGTGGTTGGCGGCGGGGCGCTACGGGGCGACGGGCGAGGCGGCGGGGGCCTGGCCGTCGGCGTTGGTCGCCGTGACCACGAGCCGGACGTGGGTGTCGGCCGCGGTCAGGCGGTAGTTGTTGATCGTCGCGCCCGGGATGTCGACACAGGTGGCGGCGGTCCCGTCGGGACAGCGCTGCCACTGATAGGCATAGGTGATGGGCAGGACACCCGTCCACGTCCCCGCGCGACCCTGCACCCGGTTGCCCGCGGCCAGCGTCCCGGTGATGCCCGGGAGGACCGTGTCGACCGGCGGGCTGGCCGTGACCGGACCCACCGCGGTCGACACCACCGGCCCGGCCGTCCCGTCGGGGTTGGTCGCCGAGACCTGGATCTGGATCGTGTGGCCGACGTCGGACGGCGCCAGCCGGTAGCCCGAGGCGTTGGAGACCGGGACGCACGAACCGGCGTTGCACGACTGCCACTGGTAGGTGTAGCTCGTGACCGGAGCCCCGGACCACGTGCCGTGGGTCGCATTCAGAACCGTGCCGTCGGCCGGCGTCCCCGAGATGACCGGGATGACCGTGTTGACCGGCGGACTCGCGGCCACCGGCCCGACCCTGCCGCTGAGGATCGGCCCGATCGTCCCGAGCGAGCTCGTCGCGGTCACCGCGACCTCGAACACCTTCCCCTCGTCAGCGGGGAGCAGACGCAGGCCGTTGGTCGACGAAGGAGCGCCGTGGCTGGTGCACACCCCGTCGCCGCTCGGGCACTCCAGCCACTGGTAGCTGTAGGTGAACGGCCCCCGGCCGACCTGCGACGGCCGCGACGCGTAGAGCGTCGACCCGTCCAGCGGCGACCCCGAGATGGTCGGCGGCGCCCCGAGGATCTCGACCCGACCGGTGCCGACGCAGCTTGGATCCTCGGATTGGCCGCAGCCGGCGTCGGCGACGTAGACGACGCCCGTCGTCGGATCCACGCCTACGCCGATGGGCAGGCTGAACTTGACGCCCCCGGCACCCGTCGGGCCGGACCCGCCGAGCACCGAGAGGAGCGACCCGGTGTAGTCGAACACCTGGAGGATCGCGTAGTTCGAATCGACGGCGTAGACGTGGCCGGTCACCGGATCGATCCCGATGCCCGTCGTGTCCGGCCCGGCGCCCGGACTCGCGTCGAAGGAGGCGAGGAACCCGAGGTTGGCGTCGAGGCTCACCACCTGGCCGGCCGTGCCGGTGCTGACCCACACGTTGCCGGTCGACGGGTCGACCGCGACGCCCCGGGCATGACCGCCGAGGGAGGTGTTCGTCGAGAGCAGGTCGAGGGATGCGCTGAACCGCTCGACGGCACCGGAGCTCTCCTCGGCGACGTACACGTCTCCCGAAGCCGGGTTCCGGGCGAGGGAGGAGGGCCCGTTCCCCGTGGCGACGTGGGCGACGAGCGCGCCGGTTGAGCTGTAGCGCAGGAGCTGGGAGTGGGTCTCGTCGGAGACGTACACGTCCCCGTTGTCGGGGTTGAC
>JAXDHK010000091.1:0-4355 GCA_034664545.1 Solirubrobacteraceae bacterium | reverse complement strand
TCGGGGCCAGGGCGGGCGAGGAGCGCACGCTCGACATCGCCTTCCCCGAGAAGTACCACAAGGCCGAGCTGGCCGGGAAGCCGATCACCTTCAAGGTCACCGTCAAGGACGTCAGGGCCAAGATCCTCCCCGAGCTCGACGACGACTTCGCCTCCGACGCCGCCGGCTTCGAGACGCTCGACGAGCTCCGCGCCGACGTCCGCGCCCAGCTGCTCGAGGCCGACGATCGCCGGGCCGAGCGCGAGTACCGGGAGGCCGTGCTCGACGCCGCGGTCGAACGCGCCGAGGTCGAGGTGCCCCAGCCGCTGATCGAGGCCCGGGCCAAGGAGGCCTGGGAGCACGCCCTCCGGTCGCTCGCCGAGAAGGGGATCACCAAGGACGCCTACCTCCGGCTCGACCAGCGCCCCGAGGAGGAGATCATCGTCGCCGGCTATCCCGACGCCGACCACGCGCTCCGCCGCGAGGCGGTCGTCATCGCCCTGGTCGAGGCCGAGGGGATCGAGGCGACCGAGGACGAGCTGCTCGAGGTCCTGGCCGACCAGGTCGAGCCCGACGTCTCCGGCAAGATGCCGGACACCAGGAAGCTCCTGGCCACCCTGCGCAAGAACGGGCGGATCGCCGAGCTCGCCGAGAACATCACCGCCCGCAAGGCGGTCGACCTCGTCGTCGACGCCGCCACGCCCATTCCCGCGCCCCCACCCGAGGCCCCGGTGCCCGCGGCGGACCCGGCGCCCGCCGCCGAGGCGCCCGCCGCGCCGTAGCCCCGCCCGCGGCTCCGCGCGCCGGGCTCGAGCGCGCGCCACCGACCCCCCGAAGCCCGGGACCCGGATTGGTAGACTCGCCCTAGAGGCCGGTGCGGCGTCCCCCGCCACACCTGCCGGGAGGAATCGAGCCGGGCAAGCGAAACAAAGCGAGGAACATGAGCCCACTGATTCCGATGGTGGTCGAACAGACGTCACGCGGCGAGCGTGCGTTCGACATCTACAGCCGACTGCTCAACGAGCGCATCGTCTTCCTCGGCACGCCGGTCGACGACCAGATCGCCAACCTGATCGTCGCCCAGCTGCTCCACCTGGAGAGCGAGGATCCCGACAAGGACATCTCGCTCTACATCAACTCCCCGGGCGGATCGGTCTACGCCGGCCTGGCGATCTACGACACGATGCAGTTCATCAAGCCCGACGTGTCGACCATCTGCGTCGGGATCGCCATGTCGATGGGCGCGCTCCTGCTCAGCGGGGGGGCCCACGGGAAGCGCATGGCCCTCCCCAACGCCAAGATCCTCATCCACCAGGTGAGCTCGAGCTTCCAGGGACAGGCCACGGACATCGAGATCCACGCCAAGGAGATCATCGACGTCCGGCGCCGGCTCGACGAGATCATCGCCCACCACACGGGCAAGCCGGTCGAGGAGGTCCGCAACGACACCGACCGGGACTACTTCATGAGCTCCGAGGAAGCCAAGACCTACGGCATCATCGACCGGGTGATCTCGGAGCACTAGCTCCGGGGACGCAAGGAAGGGGACCCACGGATGGCGCGGCCAACGGACACCAACGAGCAGCTCCTGTGCAGCTTCTGCGGGAAGTCGCAGCGGCAGGTCAAGAAGCTGATCGCCGGGCCGGGGGTCTACATCTGCGACGAGTGCATCGACCTGTGCAACGAGATCATCGACGAGGAGCTGACCGCACCGCCGAGCTTCGACATCGAGAACCTCCCGAAGCCGCGCGAGATCTACGACGTCCTCGACGAGTACGTCGTCGGCCAGGACAACGCCAAGCGGACGCTCTCGGTCGCCGTCTACAACCACTACAAGCGCGTCCAGATGATGGCGGTCGAGGACGCCGAGATCGAGCTCCAGAAGTCGAACATCCTCCTCCTCGGCCCGACCGGCTGCGGGAAGACGCTGCTCGCCCAGACCCTCGCCCGGATCCTCAACGTCCCGTTCGCGATCGCCGACGCCACTGCCCTGACCGAGGCCGGCTACGTCGGCGAGGACGTCGAGAACATCCTCCTCAAGCTGATCCAGGCCGCCGACTACGACGTCAAGAAGGCCGAGACCGGGATCATCTACATCGACGAGGTCGACAAGATCGCCCGGAAGGCCGACAACCCGTCGATCACCCGGGACGTCTCCGGGGAGGGCGTCCAGCAGGCGCTCCTGAAGATCCTCGAGGGCACCTCGGCCTCGGTCCCGCCCCAGGGCGGGCGCAAGCACCCCCACCAGGAGTTCCTCTCGATCGACACGACCAACGTCCTCTTCATCTGCGGGGGGGCCTTCGCCAACCTCGACAAGGTGATCGAGCGGCGGATCGGCCACAACGGCATCGGCTTCGGCGCCGCGATGGAGACCGCCGCCCAGAAGGACCCCGGCGAGGTCTTCGAGCGGTGCCTCCCCGAGGATCTCATCCAGTACGGGCTGATCCCCGAGTTCATCGGCCGCCTCCCGGTCATGTCGGCCGTCCACCAGCTGACCCACCCCGACCTCGTGGCCATCCTCACCGAGCCCCGGAACGCCCTGGTCAAGCAGTTCCAGCGCTTCTTCTCCTTCGACGGGATCGAGCTCGTCTTCTCCGACGACGCCCTCCTCTCGATCGCCGACAAGGCGCTCGAGCGGGAGACCGGGGCCAGGGGCCTGCGCTCGATCATCGAGGAGGTCCTCCTCGACGTCCAGTTCGAGCTCCCGTCCCGGCGCGACGTCAAGAAGTGCGTGGTCACCAAGGAGACGATCGAGAAGGGGCTGACCCCGACGCTCGTCACCGAGGCGGCCCGCGAGGCCCCCGAGCGCGAGCTCCGCGAGGAGGCCGGCTGATGCCCCGCCTGCGCCCCGCCCCCTGGTGGATCCTCTTCGAGCTGGTCACCGTCGCTCACGCCGAGTGGCGGGGGCTCTCGGCGACCGACCGCGACAAGCTGTCCCGGCTGGCGATCAAGTCCCGTGGCCTGCCCACCAACCTGACCGCCCGGGAGCGGGCCGAGATCAAGCGGATCCTCTCGAAGATCGACGTCAAGCGGGTCGCCAAGGACATGGTCCCCAAGGTCGTCCGCCGGCGCGCCCGCCTCCGGTAGGCTCGGCCCGGGCCCGGCCCCCGGCCCGGCCCGGCCCGGCATTCCGCCACCCCGGGCGGCTAGCCTTCTCCCGGCGATGTCCGAGTCCCTCGAATCCCGCACCCGCTACGACCCGGCCGAGGCCGAGCCCCGGATCCTCGCCGCCTGGCTTGCATCCGGGCTCTTCCACCCCGAGCCGGTGGGCTCGCCCGAGGCCAACTACTCGATCGCGATCCCCCCGCCCAACGTCACCGGGGCCCTCCACATGGGCCACGCCCTGAACGGGTCGGTCCAGGACACCCTGATCCGCTACCACCGGATGCGGGGCCGGCCGGCCAAGTGGATCCTCGGGACCGACCACGCCGGGATCGCCACCCAGACCCAGGTCGAGAGGCAGCTCGTGGCCGCCGGGTCCGGCCGGGAGGAGATCGGTCGGGAGGCGTTCGTCGCCCGGGTATGGGACTGGCGGGCCCGGTACGGGGGGACGATCGTCGAGCAGTACAAGCGCCTCGGGGCGTCGTGCGACTACGAGACCGAGCGCTTCACCCTCGACGACGACTACGCCCGGGCGGTCATCGGCGTCTTCGTCGCCCTGTTCGACAAGGGCCTGATCTATCGCGACAACTACCTCGTCAACTGGGACCCCGGGAGCCGGTCGGCGATCTCCGACCTCGAGGTCGTCGAGCGCGAGGTCACCGACACCCTCTACGAGATCGCCTACCCCCTGGCCGACGGGTCCGGCGAGGTCGTCGTGGCCACCGTCCGCCCGGAGACGATGCTCGCCGACACCGCGGTCGCCGTCAACCCCGCCGACGACCGGTACGCCGAGCTGATCGGCCGGGAGGCGATCCTCCCGCTCGTCGGCCGGGGCCTGCCGATCATCGCCGACGACTACGTCAAGGTCGACTTCGGGACCGGCGCCCTCAAGATCACGCCCGGGCACGATCCCAACGACTTCGAGATCGGCCGCCGCCACGGCCTCGAGACGATCTCCGTGATCGGCGAGGACGGCCGGATGACTGAAAGCGCCGGTCCCGCCTTCGCCGGCCTCCCGGTCGAGGCGGCCCAGGCCGCCGTGGTCGCCGCGCTCGAGGCCGGCGGCCACCTCCGGGGGCGGGCCCCCTTCACCCACGCCGTGCCCTTCTCCGACCGCTCGGGGCACCGGATCGAGCCGCTCATCTCGCTCCAGTGGTTCATGCGCATGGACGACCTCGCCGCCCCGGCCATCGACGCCATCCGCTCGGGCCGGGTCCGCTTCCACCCCGAGTCCCAGGGCCGCCGCTGCGAGGACTGGCTCGAGCACATCCGCC